>JAAYND010000269.1 GCA_012521035.1 Methanomicrobiales archaeon | reverse complement strand
TCGAACTCGGCCCGCGGGGCACGGGCAAGTCCTATCTCTACCAGCAGATCAGCCCCTACTCGCACCTCGTCTCCGGTGGCAAGGCGACCGTAGCCAAGATGTTCGTCAACAACGCCTCCGGGCAGCGTGGTCTCGTCTGCCAGTATGATGTCGTCTGCTTCGACGAAGTCTCCGGGATCAGGTTCGACCAGAAGGACGGCGTCAACATCATGAAAGGCTACATGGAGTCGGGCGAGTTCAGCCGCGGCCGCGAGAGCATCCGCGCCGAGGGCGGCATCATCATGCTCGGGAACTTCGATGTCGACGTCGAGCACCAGCAACGGATCGGCCACCTCTTCGGCCCGATGCCTCCCGAGATGCGAGACGACACGGCCTTCATGGACCGGATCCACAGTTACATCCCGGGATGGGATTACCCGAAGATCCATCCCTCCATGATGACCGAACACTACGGGCTCGTCAGCGACTTCCTCAGCGAGTCCTGGCGGCAGCTCCGGAACGGCAGCCGGCTCCACCTGATCACCGACCGGCTCCTTCTCGGTGACGCACTGTCGGGCCGCGACCGTCGTGCGGTCCTGAAGACGATCGACGGTCTTCTCAAACTTCTTTATCCGTCACCTGACTGCGAGATCTCAGATGACGATCTCGAATGGGCCACTCGTATTGCTCTCGAGTCACGGCGCCGGGTGAAGGAGCAACAGAAGCGTATCGGATCGGCTGAGTTCCGGAACACGATGTTCAGCTACCGGCTCGGGCCGGATGGGATTGAGCAGTATGTCACCACCCCGGAACTTCACAGGGAGAACGCGATCAGCCCCGAACCGCTGCCGCCTGGACAATGCTGGGCCGTAGGGCCTGGCGAGGAGGGAGGGGGTAGCGGCCTCTATAAGATCGAGGTGACGGTCACACCCGGCTCAAGCATCAGGTTGATCAACGTCAAGGCGCCGGCAGGGCTTCGTGAGAGCCTCCGGGCGGCCGAGCAGGTGCTCTACACTCAGGCTCGCCATCTGGTTGGCGATCACGATCCTGGAGATGCCGAGTATTCGGTCCAGGTGAGATCGATGACGCCGGTCGGCGCTGGCGCATCTCTCTCGGTCTCGATCCTCATGGCTCTCGCCTCGGCCACGCTCAACAGGAGTCTTAAGGGAGGCATGGCGATCGCAGGAGGTATGAGTGTCGGGGGCACTATCGAGCCTGTATACCATGCGCTCGACATGGCAGAGCTTGTGGTCGAAAAGGGAGCGACCATGCTCCTTCTCCCTGTTGCAAGCCGCCGGCAGATGAACGAGATGTCGGACGAGTTAGCAGCCCGGCTCACCGTGATCTACTATACCGATCCCCGCGATGCGTTCCTTAAGGCGATAGGAGAGTGAGTGGAACATGGTGGAGCCACAAATATCACTCTGGTTACCACCACAGTTCCTTCTACGTGCTTAACCAAGGATCCCTGCCTCTAGGAGAGCGAAAACAAAATGGAGCTAGATACCAATTAGATGCTTGAAAAAGTTGATAGGAGCGCTTGTAATCGGGCAAAATCCAAAAACCTAAATTAATCCTCACCCTATCCTCTTTTCCATGGGCTTTCTCGATAAACTAGCAAAGACGCTCGACCTCTGGCTGGCGGACGAAGAAGCGGAAGACGTCAACTACCAAAAAGGGACGGACTTCGAGAAATATGTCGCAGGCCTTTTCACCCGGAGAT
>JAAYND010000268.1 GCA_012521035.1 Methanomicrobiales archaeon | reverse complement strand
GCCTCGCCGAGGACGTTTGAGGCGAGAACGGTTCCCTGGCCACCGATACCGACGATCAGGATATCAAACGAGGGTTTCATCGCCGCCCCTCCATAACGATCGCACCCGACGGGCATATATCCGCGCAGACGCCGCAGCCGGCACAGAGATCGGTGATCATTGCAACATCCCCGTCAAAGGCGATCGCCGGGCAACCGAACGACCGGCAGACGCCACAACCGGTGCAGATCTCGGTGCGCACTTCGTAGGGTTTCCGCCTGATCCCGGCGCGCCGTGCGGTGATTATGCAGGGTTGTTTTGATATGATGACACGGACGCCAGTGCGTTCCTTTGCCTGGCGGAAGGTATTGAGGAGGAGGGGCAGGTCATAGGGGTCGACCGTCTCGACCCATGAGACCCCGCACGACCGGCAGATTGCCTCAAGGGATATCGGGGTGCTCTCCTCACCCGTTGCGGTCACCCCTGTGGTTGGGTTTGGCTGGTGGCCGGTCATGGCAGTGATCCGGTTATCGAGTATGACGACGACCATATCGGCACCGTTGTAGACGGCGTTTAAGAGCCCGGGTATTCCTGTGTGCAGGAACGTCGAGTCACCGATGGTACAGACCACCGGCCGCTTCTCACCCGACCGGGCGATACCGCTCCCGACGGTTATCGAGGCGCCCATGCAGATGGTGGTATCGACCGCGCCGAGCTGGAGCCCGAGGGTGTAGCACCCGATGTCACTCGGGAAGATGCCATCGCGAAAGACCCTCTTCATAGCATAAAATGTCGACCGGTGCATGCATCCGGCGCAGAGGATCGGTGGGCGAGGCGGAACCCCCTGGACCGGCGAAACCTCCTGGAAGGTCGTTGTCGGGGTTATTCCCGCATCCTGCATGGCGGCGGCGACCGCCGCCGGGTTGAGCTCACCCTCAAACGGCACCGCGCCGGTCATCTTGCCGAAGACCTCTGTCTTTGTCGCCACCTGGCGCACCGCCTCCTCAAGGACCGGGGAGAGTTCTTCTATGACGAGGATACTCTCGTGCTGGTCGACGAAAGACTTGAGCCAATCTCTATCGATCGGGTAGGCGCCTATGATCGCGAGCGAGACATCATCCGGGAGCACCTCGTGGACGTAGGCAGCAGCGACGCCGCTCGTGATGACGGCGGTCCTGCCCCGGATGGTATGGCGGTTGTAGCCGAGCTCGACCAGTCGCTTCCTGATCCCTGCCTGCCTCTCGTTCAGGGCTTTGTGGAGCAGCCGGGTGTGCGCGGGGATGACCACATACTGCTTTGGATCGCGCTGGAAGGTCGCGGTTCGGTGATCGGTGCCGGCCTCGCCGATATCGACATCTCCCTTTGAGTGGCAGATCCGGGTTGTGGGCCGGAAGAGCACTGGCAGGCCGAACTCCTCGGAGAGGGCGAAGGCATCCCGCATCATGTCATGCGCCTCCTGGACCGACGCCGGGTTCATGCAGGGGAGCCGGGCGAAGTGTGCGTAGCGCCGTGTATCCTGCTCGTTCTGGGAGCTATGTGCGAAGGGATCGTCGGCCGAGAGGATGACGAACCCGCCGGTGACACCGGTGTATGCGCTCGTCATCAGGGGATCAGCCGCAACGTTCAGCCCGACGTGCTTCATCGTGCAGAGTGCGCGTAGACCACACCAGGAGGCGGCGAGAGCGTTCTCGAAGGCGACCTTCTCGTTCGTGGACCACTCCACCGTGAGAGGTCGCTCCTCCTGCACCCTGAGGATATCGATCACTTCCGAGGACGGCGTCCCGGGGTAACCGCTGGCAAAATCGACGTTTGCCTCCAGGCACGCATGCGCAATGCCCTCGTTTCCGAGTAGGTATCGTACTGCCATTGTTCCACTCAACTGTACTTCTATTGTCGGTTTTCAAGATAGCGCTTTGGATATTGTTCCAAAACAATTAAGTGTCTGAATATCTGATATTGTAGGGTAGTCCCTACAGGGCCCGTAGCATAGCTGGTGGTGCACCCGGCTGATAACCGGGAGGTCGTGCGTTCGAATCGCATCGGGCCCATCGTTCTTTTATCATATTCTGAACTCTCTCACAGCATCCCGGGGCTATGAGCCTTTGTATCTCCCTTCCCGGAAACTCTGGTTATCTATCGGTTTCTGCAAAAGAGAGGCCGGACCGGGAGCGCACTCTTCTAACCCGAATCCCCGGGCTGGCGGTAGACGAGGTGCTCAAGCAGCAGGACCACTATGATGCCCACAACAAAGCCGTTCGTGATCAGGGGGCGAATGACTGCCGGGAACCCCGCGGCGACCGCATCGGGCAGGAACGCCACCACGGTTCCGAGGAGGAGGGGGACACCGACGATCAACCCCTCATCAAACGTCCTGACAGCGCTGCTCTCCTGTCCAAGCATAAGCCCTGCCGCGATCTGGGCGACCATGACGTAGGCGAGGACGACACCGATGACCGGTCCGGGGATGCTTGCAAGGCTCCCGATGGCGAGGGGGGAGAGAGCCATGAGCGCGAGCGCCACGCCGGCCGGGACCAGGGCGAATCGGGACGCGCACCCCGTGGCAGCGATGACGCCGGGGGAGAGCGAGAAGTTCACCGGACCGATCACCCCGGTGAGGCCGGCGAGGGCGTTGCCGAGGCCGGTGACGGCCACCCCACGGGTCGTGCGCTCACCCATATTATCGGCCGCAAGAAGACCGCCCACCGACTGGATGGATCCGAGGTCATTGATAGCGAGCGCAAGGAAGCAGATCAGGAATGCCGCAAAGACACCGATACCAGGCACGGCGAGCGGTGCGAGCAGGTCGCCCGGGAGCGCGAGCAGCGCGGTTCCTTCCGGCGGCAGGGGAACCGCGCCGAAGAGGACGACGTAGGCCAGGGTGCCGAATACGATCGCCCAGAGCGCAAGGGTTGATCTCCATATCCCTTTCAGGAGCCCGTTTGCCACAAAGAGGATGAGGGCGAACGTGAGGGCGAAGACGAAAGTCTGTGTCGCCGGGACCGCACCACCACCATCGGTGATCAGGTCGAGTATGACAGGGGCGAGGGTGAAGGCGATGAGCATGAGGACGACTGCGATCACCCGGGGCGTAAAGAGGCGCTTGAGGTACTCAAAGAGGCCGATCGCTGCTATCCCGGCAAGGAGGAGGCCACCGATCAGGATCGATGTGTTGATCGCGCCAAACCCTGCGCCGAGGCTTGCAAGTATGCCGATAAGGAGCACCGTCGCCGGGCCGAGTACCAGGGGAAGTTTGTGGCCCAGGTAGATCTGGGCCAGCAACACCAGGGCGGTGAGGAGGAAGAGTTTCTGGAGGTAGGGAATGGCCGGCCCCCCGTAGAGGCCGGCCACCACCTTACCGATGATGAGAATGGCAGGTACGCTCACCGCAAGCCATTGCAGGCCGAAGACGGTGAGGGAGGATATCTCGGGTCGATCATCAATACCGTAACTGAATCTCACTGGAATAACTCCTGGCGGAAATGCCCGTCGGATAGGACATTTGAGCCTATATTGAGACATTTCATTCCGGGGCCGATAAGAGTTCCCCCTTTTTGCCGCTAGAAGGGCCCTGGATGCCACCCCGCTGACAATTCCGTCAGAGATCGGTGGTTTGATGCTCACAGCCGGAAATTGATCTTCATGGTTTCACCCGGTCATGATCCCGGCATCACGTGGAGGCAGTGGGTTTGAACGCTGTCGAGGTCAGGGGTCTCTCGCGGTCATTTGACGGTCGCGAGATCCTGAACGGCGTCTCGTTCACGGTCGGGCACGGGGAGGTCTTCGGCTACCTCGGCCCGAACGGGGCCGGAAAGACAACGACCATCCGCATCCTGCTCGGCCTGCTCAAACCCGGCGCGGGGGAGGTCCAGGTTCTCGGCCGGGATCTGGCCACCGACGATGATGCGCGCGCGAAGGTCGGGGTGCTCTTTGAGAATAACGGTCTCTCCGACCGGATGAGCGCTACGGCCAACCTCGCCTACTATGCAGGGCTCTACAGTATGGACGAACCCGCAGAACGGATCGATGACCTCCTCGCGCTCGTCGGTCTTGCGGATCGACGTGATGATCTGGTCGGGACATACTCGACCGGTATGAAGCGGAGGCTCGGGATCGCCCGGGCCATCCTCCACCGCCCGGAGATCGTCTTCCTCGATGAACCGTCCTCCGGCCTCGATCCCGGCGCGCAAAGGATGGTCCGCGATCTCATCGTCGAGCTCTCCCGACGGGAGGAGATGACGGTCTTTCTAAACTCTCACCACCTCGACGAGGTCCAGCGGATCTGCTCCTCTGTCGCGATCCTCGCCGGGGGCAGGATCCGGGCGTTCGACTCGGTGGCAAACCTCACCGGCGCCCGGGATCGACCGGCCGTGACGGTCACCCTCGCTGACCCGGACGACCGCGCGGGCGCATCCGGCGTGATCGAGACACTGCCGTTCGTCGCAGGATGTGAACCGGACGGTAGAGGACTCCACTGCACACTCTCCGACCCCGGAGCGACACCGGACCTCATCACGGCGCTCGTCGGTGCCGGATTCCGGATCGAGGAGGTCAGGCGATCATCGCGGTCGCTTGAGGAGATCTACATCGAGCACGTCGGGTCGGCAGGAGGCGGGGCATGAAGACCCTCGGCGTCATCGCTGGCCGTGAAATGCGTCTTGCGCTCCGGAACCGGAGTATCCTCATCACCGCGGCCATATTTGCCATATGGTTCCCTGTCATGTCCGCCTTCGGGGTCGTTGCGGGAGCCGGGGGAGATGCTGCAACCATAGCCGGCGGCATCGCCGCGATAACCATCCCGGTCGGGATCTTCATGGGCTACATCTTCTGCGCCGACGCCTTCCTCCGGGAGAAGCGGGACGGAACCATCGAGACGCTCCTCTGCACGCCGGTCTCGCTCCGCCGCCTCTGGGAGGGGAAGGCCATAGGGGTCGCTGTACCGGCGTACGTGATGACCCTCATATCGGCTACCGTGACCATCGCGGCGATCTCCACCATCGCCGGGATCACGGTCGTTACTGAACCCCTGCTCCTCCTCCACCTCGCGACGATCGTCCCGGTCTGGATCGTCGCCTCAGCCGGACTCATCGGCGCGGCTCAGCTCGCGCTCGGGATGCGGGAGAACCAGATCCTTGGGTTTCTCCTCATTTTCGGGTTCATCTTCATCATCATCGGGCTCCAGGAGGTCGCGCCGGGAGGCCCCGGGATCTCACCCGTGACGGAGGGGATCCTTGCGGTTGCCGGGATAGCGCTCGTCGCCTTCGCCCGCTTTACCGCCGGGAGAGTGACGAGGGAGCGGATCGTCCTGACGATCCCATGAAGAAGTCAGGGGGCGAGACCAGCCTCCTTAAAAGGAGCAATCGTTCTCCCGGACCCCGAGGGGTTAGAGAACCTCATCGCCGTAGAGATACGGCCTGAGGGGCTCCGGGATCGTGACCGACCCGCCCTCGTCCTGGTAGTTCTCGAGGATCGCACGGATCGTGCGCGATGTCGCTATCGCGGTGCTGTTCAGGGTATGGGCAAAGCGCTTTGATGTGAACTCAACAGGGTCACGCACCCTGATATTCAGCCTGACCGCCTGGTAGGCCGTGCAGTTCGAGCACGAGACCACCTCGCGGTATCGCTCCTCGCGCGGCATCCAGACTTCGATGTCGTACTTCTTTGCGGCGACGGTCCCGATATCGCCTGTACAGATCGAGACGACCCGGTAGGGGAGGCCGAGCTGCTGGAAAACCTCCTCGGCATTCGCGAGCAGCTCTTCGTGGAGAGGCCAGGACTGGTCAGGTGTGGCATAGATGAACTGTTCGATCTTGTGGAACTGGTGGACACGGAAGAGCCCCTTTGTGTCAAGTCCGTGCGATCCGATCTCACGGCGGAAGCACGGGCTCACCCCTGCGAGGCGGAGCGGGAGATCCTTCTCCTCAAAGATCTCATCGCAATACATAGCAGCCATGGGGTGCTCGCTCGTCGCGATGAGGTACTCGTCCTCATCCTCGATCTTGTACATGACGTTCTCGAAGTCGGCGAGGTCGGTCACGCCCTCGTATGCGGCCCGGTTCATCATGTACGGCGGTATGATCGGGGTGTAGCCGCGCGCAACGAGCAGATCCATCGCGAACCGCTGGAGCGCCATATCGAGCAGGGCGAGCCGGCCCTTCAGGAAGTAAAACCCGGCGCCGGAGATCTTTGTCGCGCGCTCAAAGTCGGCCCAGTCGTTCTCGACAGCGAGCGCACCGTGGTTCTTCAGGTCAAACGCTGGAACCCGTGGTTCTCCCCACCGCCTGATCTCGACGTTCTCGGTGTCGTCCTTGCCGACGGGCACGCTCTCGTGCAGGATGTTTGGAAGCCGCATCAGGCGGTACCGGATACCCTCGCTGAGCGTATCGCGCTCCGCCTCAACCTCCCTGATCCGTGCGGGGAGATCTGCCGCCTCAGCGATGAGCGCCGCGGTATCCGCCCCTGCTTTTCTCGCGCGGTTGATCTCCCGGGATATGACGTTTCTTCGGTTGCGCAGGTCTCCGATCGCCACGGTGAGCTCCCGTGCCCTCCGATCCATCTCCAGCACCTCGTCGACCCAGGCCAGTTTCTCGGTATCTCCTCTTTTGGTGAGGTCTGCCCTGACGATCTCGGGGTGTGCGCGAACGAACTTCAACTCAAGCATACTGTCTCTCTGTAGTACATTGCCACGGCGGTATAATATGGTCATGCTGCCCGGGGATGCAGGAGCGGGGGTGATCGCCACGTTCAAAAAACCACTCTTATAACCTCCGACGATCCAATCCTGTAAGTATGGAAAAGAATCAGAAGATCATCCTGGTAGCAGGCGTCCTCATAACCCTCGGGCTGCTTGTTATCGACGTCTTCTTCGCTCTCATCGCGCTGGTCTGTGTGCTCGCTCTCCTGATGACCATCCATATCATGGGGGAGACCGGAAACTACCTGCTCATCACCGCAGAGCTCGCGGAGGATGCCAGGGGGGTCATCATAAGCAACACGGGCACAGGCGTGGCGCGAAACATCCATGTCACCCTCGTCCCGCTTGATCTCGATTTCGATATCGCATCGCTCAAACCGGATGAGGTATCTCGATTTGAGCTTGAGTCCATGGTGACGGAGGCAAAAGCGATCATCACCTACGAAGATACCGCCGGCCAGAAGCAGACGCGCACGTGCCCTCTCTCGGCGCTCAGTAGCGATCTGCTCAAACCGATGTTCCCTATATTTGAACACCGGTGAAGAAGCGGCTGGAGGCGGTGTTTGTAGTGGACCGTAGTGGCCTCTATCTGAAGAAGCTGGCGGGAAGCCGGGCCTGAGGGTGCGCCCCCCCGGGCCGGCCTTTTTTGGGACATCGTGGTTGCCGACCATCGTCCGGGGGCGGGGGAGGAGCGCACGACCGGCGCGGGCGGGGTGGGGGTGAGGAGAGCGATGTATGGCGAGATGCCGGCGAAACGCGAAATCAGGGTCGCCTCCCCCCGGTTGCGCTTCTCCGGTTGCACCCCGTCCGGGCTCTCGCCACGAGAACCCCGCTCCTGCGCGGGCGCCCTGTGGGAGGGCCGGTATGGTTCTCCTTGCCGGGGAGGGGGTTCCCTCCCCGGGCCCCTCCCCAGGCGATAGCCACCACGGTACGGTGTATGAGATGGTGCTGGTGGAGGGCGGAATCGGGTTCGCCTCCCCGGGCTGGCCTTCCCTGTGCTTGTGCCCTTGCGGGGGGTATCGCGACTACTGCCCCCGCCCCGAGGGCGGGGGAGGAGCGCCGAAGGCGCGGGCGGGGTGGGGGTGAGGAGAGAAGTGTGTATGGCGAGATGCCGGCTAAAGGTGCATTCGGGGTTCCCTCTCCGGCCCCCTCCCTGGCCCTCTCCTCTCACGGTCCGATGTATGGGATGATGCGGGAGAAGGGCGGAATCGGGTTCGCCTCTCAGGGGCTGGCTTTTTTTGGGAATATCGTGGTTGCCGCCCCTTGTCCGGGATGCGGGGAGGAGCGCGAAGCGCGGGCGGGGTGGGAGGGTAGGAGAATAGTGTCCAGGTTCATCTCCTCCTGTTGCGCCCCTCTCGGGCTCTCGCCACGAGAACCCCGCTCCTGCGCGGGAGCCCTGTAGGAGGGCCAGTATGGTTCTCGTCGGCGGGGAGGGGGTTCCCTCCCCGGCCCCCTCCCCAGGCGATATCCCCACGGTCCGGTGTATGGGATGATGCGGGAGAAGGGCGGAATCGGGTTCGCCTCTCAGAGGCCGGCCTTCCCCGTGCTTGCGCTCCGTTCGGGCTCTCGCCGCGAGAACCCCCGCTCCTGCGCGGGAGCCCTGTAGGAAGGCCGGTATGGTTCTCGTCGGCGGGGAGGGGGTTCCCTCCCCGGGCCCCTCCCCAGGCGATATCCCCACGGTACGGTGTATGGGATGATGCCGGCAAAAGGCGGGATCGGGGTGGGGGAGAGAGGAAAACAGTGCATGGCGAGATACTGACGAAACGGATAATCAGGCTATCTCCCCGGCCGCGCCCTTTCTGGGCTCTCGCCACCACGGTCCGGTGCATGGGATGACGCCGGTGAAGGGCCTGCTCTGAGTCGCCTCCCTGGGGCCGGCCTTTCCGGGGATATCGCCTGCACTGCCCCCGCCCGGGATCCGGCGAAGAGCGCGACCAGGATACGCACCACAAGTATAAGTCAGTGCTCCGAATGCCGGCTTACCCCTGCATTGAATCAGACTGGAAGGGCGCCCTCAGTATCTCCATTTGTTGCCGGCACATGTGACCTGCGCATATGACCTGCGTATATAGCCGGCGCAAATGAGATCCGTGCCCTCTGTGCCCTAAAAAAGTTATTCGGATGTGGCGATATACTCAAGTGCCTGTGCGAGTGCGGCCACGAGCTCCTCCTCCTTCTCCGCATACTCATACAGCGCCCGGTAGAGCATGAAGACGAGGTCGTAGCCATATATATCGACTGCTTCCTCCGGCGTGATGGGACTCTTGTAGGAGTCGACCCTGATATCGGTGGTGGTGTACATCACCTCGTAGAACTTCCCCTCCTCATCGAGAACGCATACCTGAGTATCGATGGGTTTGGTCGGATCGTCGGGGCGGTACGGGAGTGGTTCGGCCTTCCCGAGGACGATCATCTTCTTCTCGTAGTAATCCTGGTCGTAGAGCTCCCCGGACGCCTCCCTCTTTGCGCGCTGGAGCATCTCAAGCCCGATCCTTCCCACGACCGGCGTTGCATCGGCAGCCATCCGTGTGACGAGCGCCCCGATATTCTCCTGAAGCGCCGCAGTTGATTCTTCCTTCTTCGCCTGCAACTCCTCAAGGGTCTCAAGGAGTCGGGCGTATCCCTCTTCGATGATCGGATCCATGCTCACCTAATTCTTGCATACGCCAGCATAAGCGCACCGGTTTGTCCCACTACCCGGTCTGCCGGAGGCGTTCAATCCCGAGGGCGCCCGCGTACGCGAGTGTGCTCACGAGGATGATCGTCGCCCCTGACGGGACGTTTGCAAGGTAGGAGAGCCATATCCCGGTCACAGTGAAGAGGATGCCGAGGACGACGGCGCCAAGCATCATGCTCCATATGCGGGTGGCGTAAAGCCTGCTGATCGCCGCCGGGAGCGTGAGAAGCGCGATCACGAGGATGATCCCGACCACCCGGATAAGCATCACCACCGTCAGCGCTATCAGCACGAGGAGAAGGAGCGAGAGTCCTTCCACCGGGAGATTCATGACCTTCGCGTAATCCGGGTCGAATGTGACCGCCTGGAGCTCACGGTAGAGGAAGGCCACGACAGCGACGATGACCGCGGTGAGGGTCGCCATCAGGAGGATGTCCCCCCGGGGCACGAGGAGGATGTTTCCAAAGAGGTAGGAGAAGAGGTCGGGGGCAAACCCTGGTGTCAGGTAGACGAAGAGGATCCCGAGCGCCATGCCGGCCGCCCAGACCGCGCCGATGAGTGTATCCATCCGCTGCTTTGCCCGGAGCTGGAGCGCACCCATCCCGAGTGCTGTTGCGACGGTGAACCCGGTGGCTCCCGCGAGTGGATCTATACCGAGGAAGTAGCCGAGCCCTATACCGCCGAAGGATGCATGAGATATACCGCCACTGATCGCGACCATCTGCCGCACCACGACGTATGTGCCGATGATACCGCAGGCGATGCTCGCAAGTATCCCGGCGATGAACGCATTCCTGAAGAACTCAAGACCGAGTACCTCAAACATCGCTACTCCTCCAGATGCTCCGGGAGAACCCTGTGTGGCACTCCGTGCGCGATCAGGTCCACCGGACAGTGGTATGCATCCTCGATCATATCCTGCGTGATCTCGGCGGTGTCATGCGTGTAGAGGCGCCGGTTCAGGCAGGCGACCCGGGTCACGCGCCCGGGGAGCACCCCGATATCGTGGGTCACGAGGACAACTGCCATCCGATCCTGGAGACGATCCAGGATCTCGTAGAACTGTACCGCCGTCGGGGCATCCACGTAGACCGTCGGTTCGTCGAGGAGGAGCACCTCAGGATCGCCGACGAGCGCCCGGGCGATGATCGCCCGCTGTTGCTCCCCGCCCGAGAGGTTCTGGATCTGCCGGTCAGCGAGATCGGCGATCTGCATCATATCGAGGACTTCCTCCGTCCGCGCATGATCTTCTCTGCCGTAGCGCCTTGGGCGGCGGGTGATGTGACCGAGGCGGCCGGAGAGGATCATCTCCCGGACGGTGATCGGATACTGAAAGTCAAACGTCCGGAACTGTGGCACGTAGCCGAGGTTCTTTCGCATCGCCGGATCCCTGCTACCGTTGATCCTGACCTCACCGCGACAGGGGGTGAGGAGCCCGAGGATCACCCGGAGGAGTGTCGTCTTCCCCCCGCCGTTCGGCCCGATGATGGCGTAGAAATCATCAGGGTAGATGGCGAGGTTCACGCCCTCAAGCAGCGTCTGGCCGCGCAACCTGACCCAGACATCATCGACCTCTATCACGGGCGCGCTCATGAACCACCACTCACTGCAAACGCTGTGGCGACATGCCGCATATTTGCCAGGTAATCTTTTGCAAGCGGGCTTACCAGCACAACGGTCCCGCCGATCTCATCTGCTATCACCTCAGCGCTCCGGGTGGAGTACTCGGGCGACGCAAAGACCACCTTGATGTGCTCCTCCTTCGCCTGCGTGATGAGGTGCTCTATCCCTCGCGGGGAGGGTTCCTTTCCCTCGCTCTCGATCGGGATCTGCTCAAGACCGTAGTCCCGGGCAAAGTAAGCCCATGAGGGGTGGTAGACCATGATCCGCTTCACGCCGGATGCGGCGAGCGCCCCGGCGATCTCCTCATCCAGAGCGTCGAGTTCATCCTGGTAGGCATCGGCGTTTCGGCGGTAGGTGTCAGCGTTCTCCGGGTCAACCTCCATGAGTCCCTGGCAGATGTTCTCGACCATGATCCTCGCGCATCCCGGGGAGAGCCAGATGTGAGGGTCGGTTCCGGGGCGGCCACCCGCCCCTGTCGATATCAGGTCGATGCCGCGTGAGCAGTCGACGACCAGCATCCCGGGGTTCATGGCGGCGATCTTGTCCTTCCAGATGAGTTCAAACTCTATCCCCGATCCCATGGCAGCATAGACATCAGCCTCTGCAAGATCAGCGATGATCCCCGGCGGCGGTTCATATGTGTGCGGGTCGGCCCCCGGTGGCACCAGCAGGATCACCCTGACGTGATCACCTCCCACTCGCTCCACAAACTCCTGCTCCGGTGGTATGGTGACCGCGACAACGAGCTTTCCGTCGTCCTGCCGCTCGGTCCCGGTGCAGCCGGCGGTGAGTGCTACCAGCAGAAGAATTACAAAAATAAGAGCACGGTGAGCGACAACGCCTTTATGCTGTGATCTCATGGTTCTTCTCCTCAGGTTTGGTATGGGTCTAAATCTGGACTGGCATGAAGATAAATGTGTATCTATAGTTGCCTCTTCTGGCTCTCCCGGGGGCAGCAGCAACACAGATCATGCTCGATCTCCCCGCAGACGCTCATCATCGGGTGGCCAAGCGATGTGCATATCCGGTTCGTAAGATCCCGGGATACGCACTGCTCGATCTTCTTTGCCTCACTGCATGCCTCGTCGGGCTCAAGTCCGTGACGGCTGAGCATCAGGGCGACGATACGGTGGCGCCGGAAGAGGAATCGCGCGTAATCGGTGCCGTGAGACGTGAGTTTCACACCATGATAGGGGGAGTGCTCGAGATACCCGGCCTTTGCGATCTCCCCGAGCGCTTTTGTTACTGTCGATGGCGCGACGGAGAAGTGGGTGGCGATATCGGTCGTCTTCACGACGTCGTCCTGCATGTAGATGTACTTGAGGTACTCAGCCTTCCTCGGAGAGAGTTCATCCCCGGTGATACCCTGCATGATAAACAGATTGGTGCCTTCCTGCTGAAAAATTTTCGGTAAGGCTAAACTTCCCGCAGGAGTTTGCCGATGACGTAGTGGCGCCGGTTCTCTGTGATCACTGCCCGCCCTGAGAACCCGAACGGAAGATCCTCTTTGATGATGACATTGAGATAGGAGGGGTTGCGGCAGACGGTTGAACCGGGCATGTTCTTCTCGGTCGCGACGATCGCAGTCTCCCGGCCGATCCAGCGGTTGTTGTAGGCATCGTAGATCTGGTTTGCTTCACTGAGCAGCCTTCGGGATCGGTCTTTTCGTATCCGCTCGGGGAGATCCTTGAGGGCGGCGGCAGGTGTTCCAGGCCGCCGGGAGTAGCGGGTGATGTTCACCTTCACGAACGCCGTGCGTCGGAGGAGGTCGAGCGTCTGTTCGAACTCCTCGTCCGTCTCCCCGGGAAACCCGGTGATGAAGTCGGACGATATCATCATGTCGGGGTACCGCTTCCGGAACGAATCGACGATCTCGACTATATCGGCCGCATGGTAGCGGCGTTTCATCCGATCGAGGACGGCATCTGATCCGGACTGGGCGGGGAGATGGAGAAACTGGAAGATTTTAGGGCTCGCATAGGCGTCGATGAGCGGATCCAGGATCCGGTGCACCGATCCCGGGTGCATCATCCCCGGCCGGACGGCGAACTTTCCCGGGATATCGCTGATCTCCTGCAGGAGATCGGGGAGCGACTCCCCCCGGTCAATCCCCCAGGCGGCCACATCCTGCCCGGTCAGCTGGATCTCAAAGGCGCCTGACGCGACAAGGCGCCGGACAGCATCGAGGATATCTTCAGCCGGCGCGCTCCTGAGCCTTCCCCGCGCAAGCCGGGTGATGCAATAACTGCACCGGCCGACGCACCCGTTCGCCACCTGGACCACGCCGATCGCCCCGGCACCCGGGCTTCCGACGCCACCGGCGCGCTCATGGATCTCATCCGGGTGGATGATGCGAGGGGCGCAGACTGTGCTGATGAGGTCCATCTGGACGAGTGGCATGCACCCGGTCACGTAGAGATCCCGGTCGGCGAATGTCTTCAGGCGCCGGAGCATCTTTCGTTCGGTCGCCTCGATCACCGTGCAGGTGTTGATGATCACGGCATCCGCCTCGTCCGGTCCGGTCAACCTGCACCCGAGACTCTCCAGTATCGCTTCCAGCCTTCTGGCATCGGCATGGTTGTAGGTACAGCCGTAACTCTCGATGTAGACCGATCTTCCTTGCAGGCTATCTATAGTGATGGTAGGTGACCTCCTTCTGCGCGGTCAGGCTGCCGGCGGTACAGAGATCCTCCCCAATCCAGAGAGGTTTCGCCGGCGCCAGTGCGGGTGTTTCGCCTGAACACAATACTTAACCGCCAACATTACAATTTCTTTAATGGAATGATAAAAATAGGGTTGCTCGGGTGCGGCAACGTCGGGCGCATCATCGCTGCGCATGCCGAGGGCATCCGGGTTGTTGCGGTCTTTGATATCATCCCGGGGCGAGCCGAGGAACTTGCCGGGCTCTGTCATGCTCAGGCATACACCGATTTTGATCTCTTCATGCAGGAGGACTTCTCGATCGTCGTGGAGGCCGCCTCGGTCGATGCGGTCAAACTCTATGGTGAGGCGGCCCTCCGGTCAGGCAGGGATATTGCCATACTCTCTGTGGGAGCCCTTGCCGATGAGGAGTTTCGTGAGCGCCTCGTCGAGGTCGCGCGGGAGGCAGGACGGAAGATCCGTATACCGAGCGGCGCCGTCATCGGGCTCGATAACCTCAAGATCGGTCAGATCTCACCACCTGAGAAATTCCTGCTACGGACGACCAAGCCCCCTGCGTCGCTCGGGATGGTAGCCGGAGAGAGAACCGAGATATTTAAGGGACTTGCGCACGATTGTATAAAGCTATACCCAAAAAATATCAATGTCGCAGTAGCGTTGGGACTGGCGGCCGGCCGGGATGCCGACGTGGAACTCTGGGTCGATCCCGGAATAGAGAGGAATATTCACGAGATATTTGCCGAGGGCGACTTCGGAGATATCTACATCAGGGTCCGAAACACCCCGAGTCCGGATAACCCTGCAACGAGTTATATGGCAGCCCTCTCCATCCTGACGCTCTTGAAGAACCTTGAAAATCCTCTGGTGGTGGGGACATAGCAATGGAAATGGAGATTCGTGCGCTCAAAACCCAAAAAAACGCAATTATCATGGCGCATAACTACCAGCCCCTGGAGATCCAGGCGCTCGCCGATGTGGTGGGCGATAGCCT
>JAAYND010000267.1 GCA_012521035.1 Methanomicrobiales archaeon | reverse complement strand
TGGACGGAGCGCCGGAATCTGCAATAGGATGCGGGAGGCCGGGTTTGGCGGGGTCTACGAGATCGCAGGCGGTATCAGCGCCTGGAAGGCGGCCGGCCTCCCGGTGACCGGTGAGTGAGCTCCGGCCTGCTAGATTTTTATAGCCGGCGACGATAGAGGTGGTTCATGGCAGCACTGGAGAAGCGCAGGTTCGGGAAGACCGGCCGGGAGGTCACCACGGTGGGGCTCGGGGGAGAGGGCATCCTCAGGACGTATGGGCAGCATGCTGAGGCGAAGGCTCTCATCCTGGAGGCGATCGAGCAGGGGATCACCTACTTTGATTCAGCAAGGGCCTACGCGGGGAGCGAGGAGTATCATGGCGAGATCTGGCGAGATCATCCTGATCTCAGGGCGGGGGTCTTTCTGGCCAGCAAGTCAGCAAGCCGGCTCCACGCAGACGCCGAGATGGATCTCCAGGAGACCCTCCAGCGGATGGGGACTGAAACCCTCGATCTCTGGCAGATCCATGATGTCAGGACGTTCTCTGACCTCCGGGATCTCGAGAGTTCAGATGGTGCTCTCTCAGCGTTCGTCGAGGCGAAGGAGATGGGCACTGTCCGGCATATCGGTGTGACGGGGCATCATGACCCGGATGTACTCTCGCACGCGGTGGAGAACTGGCCGGTCGATGCCGTGATGATGCCCGTAAATCCGGTTGAGGGCGCTCTCAGCGGGTTTCTGGATGCGACGCTCCCTCGCGCGAAGGAGCAGGGGGTTGCGGTCATCGGGATGAAGGTGCTCGGGGGGACGAACTACATCATCGCTGAAGCGGGTGTGACACCGGAGGTTCTCATAAGGTATGCCCTCGCCCAGGAGATCTCTGTTGCGATCGTCGGCTGTTCGACGCCGGCAGAGGTTCAGGCGCTTGCGGTCGCCGGCCGGAGCGGGCCGCTCCCCGACGATGAGGCGGAAGCCCTCGTCGAGGCGTTCCGCCCCTTCGCACGAGAACTGGCATACTACCGGGGACCTCTCTGAAGATTTTTGGCCCCCCCACTCTGTTCCTCTCCTCGAACGCTATATGCCGGCGCCGCTCATATATGGAAGAAGTAGCACCGGGCTGAGTGCCACGGATGAGAGGGAACACCATGAACAGTGGGAATGCAGAACGATCTCCTGGTTTTCGGGAACGTATCGCCGCCTCACCTGACGCCATACTCGTTCTGGTCGTGCTCGTCGTCTTCATGGATATGATAATCTACGGCCTCCTCATCCCGGTCTTTCCCGAGTATGCCCCCCGACTTGGTCTTGATGAGTCGATCCTCGGGATCATCTTTGGTCTCTACGCGGCCATGCTCCTCCTCTTCTCTATCCCGATGGGCCTCCTCTCTGACCGGGTGGGTCGCCGACCCCTCATCGTCATCGGGATGATCCTCCTCGCTCTCGCGACGGCCCTCTTCGGGTTTGCGACCACGGTCACGCACCTCTTTGCCGCCCGCCTGATCCAGGGGATATCGGCCGCGGCCACCTGGTCGGCGGGGCTTGCGCTCCTTGCAGATACCACCGACCCATCCAGGCTCGGGGAGAGGATGGGCATCGCGCTCTCCGCGATCGCGCTCGGGACGGTCCTCGGTCCTGTCGTCGGAGGGTTGCTCTTCGAGTACCTGGGCTACGTCGCGACCTTCCTCATCCCGGCAGCGGTGGTGGCCGCTGTCGGGATGCTCGTCCTCGCCATACCGGTGCCCTTCTGCCGGCGGGAACGGGCCGGGATGATCCCCCGGCGCCACCTCCTCCCGCTCGCCGCCTGTGCGGTAGCAGCGATCGCGGTCTCGGGGACGTATGGCGTTCTGGATCCCTACCTCCCGGTCTACCTGCACATCATCTTCTCTGCATCCCCGGCGACGATCGGCCTTGTCTTTGCTGTTCTCGCGATCGCCGCCGCAATCGCCCAGCCTGCGGTCGGGCGCATATACGACCGTTACGGGGGGAGCCGCCACCTCATCGGCGGCGGGCTCCTCCTCTCAGGGATCGCGATCTTTTCTGTCATGCAGGCCCCGACGTTACCGCTGATCGCCGCTGCCATCCTTGCAGTCGGGGTCACGCTGAGCGCTGCCCTGGTGCCGGTTATGCCGATAATGGCCGGCATCTACCGCGACCAGGACTCACAGGGAGTCGCCTACGGCATGTACAATACCTTCTACTCCATCGGGCTCTCAGCCGGACCGTTTGCAGGGGCGGCTCTCCTCGGGCACTACCCGCTCACGGTGATCTTCATGCTCCAGGCAGGGGTGCTCGGGATTGTCGGGGTGTTTGAGTATATCCTGATCGGGAGGCTTGGGTGGCGGTAGGTTTTTTGCGCAAGCCTGCCCTCTCCTGAACTGTGAAATGCTAAAATTTCTCCGCCGCCATGTCGAAGGACTGGTACTCATCTTCTTCGGGCTCCTCTTCGCACTCGTGATCTCAGGGTTACTTGAAGGAGGGATTGAATCGTTCCTCACTGCCGCACTCGATGTGACGCCCTTCGTCATCCTCGCCATGTTCGCCTATCTCGCGGAAGAGAGGGGCGGGGCACTCCGGTGGATTGCTGTTGTATGGCTCTTTCTCCTCATCGGGGGGATTGCGGCTGTAACAGCCGGCTTCGGAGTTCTCTCGATCCTGCCTGATACCGGGGAGTTTGACCTCGATATGGCGGCAGATGTGGCGCTCCTCCTCCTTGCCATCCTCGGGGCAGCAACCGCAAGCCTCATAGGATTTTCCCGCCGGTTTCGGGTCTGGCTCTCCCGCTACATCCCGATTGAGCCTGACTCGTTCGTCCAGAGGATTGCACTCGTGACCGTCCTTGCCCTGATCCTGATCCCGCCGGCCCCGCTCCTGGTTATGGGGGTTCCGCCTTACCTCTCGGAGCCATTCATCAAACTCCTGACAGAGTCAGGGGATATCTTCGCTGATACAGTCCGGATAAACGCTTACAGCCTCTTCTGGACGCTCATCGCATCGTTCCTCATCGCCGGGGCATGCGTGCGGCGCACACTCCCGGAGGCACTGGAGCGCCTCGGGCTCGTCAGGCCGGCGGGGCGGGAGATCGCGTTTGCTGTTCTTGCGGCGGTTGTGCTTGTTGTGGCGTTTCACTTCATCGATCCCCTGCTCGCGGCGCTGGTGGGTTACTTCGGTCTGCCCGTCACCGATACCGGGACGGTCAACCTGCTCTTCGCGGGGTCGCTCACGCTCCCGGGTATCATCGTGGCATCGATAACGGCAGGGTTTGGTGAGGAAGTGACCATCCGCGGTCTTCTCCAGCCCCGGTTCGGGATCCTCCTCCCGGCGCTCCTCTTTGCATCGCTCCATGCGTTTCAGTACAGCTGGGATGGCCTGATCTCGGTCTTCCTCGCCGGGATAGTCTTCGCCTATATCAGGAGGTACTCGAGTACCACGACCTCAGCAGTCACGCATACGGTCTATGACCTGGTGCTCTTCGCCCTGCTTATGGCCGGGGTGTCGTTTTGAGGAATTTTTGGTGTACATCGATCCTCTCCGGCTGACTTTTTTTTCTGGCGCGCTCTTCAGCCCCACCTCCACGCCCGTATCCTCCGCCTGCACTCCACTCCTGGTAACCAGCACCCATTCTGTTGCATCGCCTCAACCGCCCCGGCCGCTCGCGTGCGCGAGAGTATCTCCCTGGAGACGAGATGATCCAGAATCCAGAGCGTGCCATGCAGTACAACTCCTTCTTCTTCCGCGATCTTTCGTAGTGGACCATCCCCTGAGAGGAGGACAGCCCCCATGCGGCGTGCAAGGAGCATCACCGAGATGTCGGGTATGGAGAGAGCGAGATATCTCCTCCTGATCTCGATCATCTCAAGGATCTGGTCTCCGGAGAGCTCCTGGATGCGAAGCCCCAGAGCGAGCAGGTCCGCATGAGGGATGCTCTTGATCTCGTTGTGGGCCACTATATCGGTGGTCAGGAAGAGACAGTCAAGGCAGAAGAGATCTGGCAGGAATCCTCCTGCTTCTGCATCAAAGAGCACGTTCGCATCGATGATGCAGACCGGCGGAAGATCCTGCATGCGCTTCACCGGCCGCCCGATCCTGTTCTGATCTCCGGGATATCTCCGCCAAAAAGCTCCCGGGCCCGTGATTGAGTGATCTTCTTCTCATTTAAGGCCCGCAGGATGAGCAGATACATATGCGTGGGCGTCTCTGCCTTTACCTCTCTTCCTGGCTCTTCTTTCCCGATCATCGCTTTATTCAGGCGGATATACAGCCCCTTCTCAGTTTTTTCGGTGATAACCTCAAGATCCCGGGCACGGTAGATCCAGGCCTTCATGCTCATCCCATACTTGTGCTTGAGGGTGTAGAGTTCCCGCAGGTCGATGGCACTACGCTTTCTTCCCAGTTCTTTCCACACCATATCTCGCGGCACAAGAAACGCCCCGGCAAACCGGTGCGCCGCAGCCTCTTCATCGAGCGGTGGTTCGACCTGGAGGATCAGGTGCCCGAGTTCGTGGGCACAGTTGTATCGCTGCCGGTCCCCGGTCATGGATGAGTTGATCGCGATCACAGGTGTCTGATCGTCGTGGTAGAACGTCAGGGCATCAAAGGAGTTGGAGGCCTCAAGAACTCCAACCTTGATACCGTGCTGCTCCAGTACATCCATCACATTCTCGATCGGGTCCAGGCCCAGGGACCATTTGTCACGGATCTTCCGGGCAACCGTTTCCACGTCCTCAAGGGTAGATACACGGGACTCCTCACGCGGCGGGAGATCCGGGCGGGTCGTGATTCCGGCGATCATCTCGACCTCAAGGTAGCGCTCAAGCCAGTCGATCACTCTTGCGTGGATGCTATCCTCCTCTTTCTTCCGGAGCGATCGCCGGCACCGGTAGTCCGGGCGGGAGAGGGTTACCCTGATCTGCCGGAAGAAGAAGTCGATGTTGATACCCAGGGCCTCGCTCAGGCGGATGAGTGTTCCTGAGTCCGGGGTCACTTCTCCCCGCTCGTACTTGGAGATCGCCATCGGGCTTACACCAATTGCGGCGCCGAGGTCTCGCTGGCTCATTCCAGCGCCTCTTCGCGCCACTAAAATCCGCTCGCCGATATTCAACAGATCATGCCTCCGGTCGAGTTTACAAATATGTGTGAATCCAAGATTTTGTAAACTACTGTGGTGTAGAGGCTGAGGAGATATGAACGTTGTGGTATACTCTCCAGCGCTCTTGCGGAGAGAGTCGAAGTTACTGCCTACAAAGGATGGAGGCTGGAGTGTCGCAGGTTACTATCCGATTTGAGTCGAGCGGCAACTCCCGGTTCTGCATGGATCCGGCGCCAGGCATCTTTTATAGGTGGACGAGGCGCCGGTTCTCATCTTCTCATGCTATAGCGTTGCAAGTGCATATGACATACATCGCCGATTACGGAAGAGACAGCAAGGAGAGAAATAAACAAAAGTAATGACGCTGAGGGGGAGATTTGAACTCCCGAGGGGCTCAACGCCCCACGGGCTTTCCAGGCCCGCGCCTTACCGGTCTAGACTACCTCAGCACAGAATGTGCATCATTAGTTAGCGGGCTTGCCTATTAATGATATCTGCCGGCGTTTGTTTCTTCCAGCCACGGGGGTAGGTGCCGGGCTGCATCAGGACAGTGGTGGGGGCTACGACCAGGCCGGGTTCGCCGGGTTTCAGCGTCGATGAACTTATGAGGGCCTTCCCGAGCCCTACGAGTTCACCCCGCTCTGTCATGATCGCGACGACCTCGCCCTTCCCAAACCCGCCTTCTTTCCGGGTGACCCCGACCCCAGCGAGAACGGCACCATGGCAGATGGCGTCGACCGCTGTATCGCGGATGACGACCTTCGGGAGGTCGACGACGGCGGAGACGGGCGGGAGGAGCATTCGCTGGAGCGGAGCAGAATTTCCCTCCCGTGCCGCCGCGACGGCATCAGCGAGCTCGTGGAGCGAGACCGCCGCGGTCTCATCAAACGGTCCGGAGCGGACCCTCCGGAGTTCCTGCATGTGTGCACAGACCCCGAGGGCATATCCCATGTGGATGCAGAGTGTTCGTATGTATGTCCCGGCATCGCACCGGACGCGGAAGAGGACGAGCCTCCCCTTCATATCCAGGATCTCAATCTCGTGGATCTTCCTGATCCGGAGACTCCGCTTCACCGCACTCTTCCTCGGCGGTCGCTGGTATACCCGGCCGACAAACTCCTCCGCCACCCGGTCCACCGCCTCCCGGGAGACGTCGCCGTGGAGTCGCATCAGGCAGACATACTCCTTGCTGTGCGCGAGGAGGATGGGAGCGAGCCTGACGGCACCGCCAAACATGACGACGAGCACCCCGGAGACCCCGGGATCGAGCGTCCCGGCGTGGCCCACCCGCCGGCCGAGGATATCCCCGACCCACGCCGTCACCTGGTGGCTGCTCGGGCCCCGGGGTTTATCGACGACGACGATCCCCGACAGGGGTATGGGAGGCTCTTCCCGCCCGGTCATACTCCTTCCTGGTATCGGTTCACCGCTTCAAGTGTTCCGGCAAGCGATCCATCCCCGACGACCGCCGGGGGATGCCCGCCAGCCCGCATAGCATCGCCAGTGACATCCCCGATCGCTATGAGGAGGAGGTCGTCGCGGGGCTGCCACCGGGCCTCCCGGTAGGACATGGCGCTCGTGAAGAGAACGGCATCGGCATCATCAAGGGTGAGCTCCGTACCCGTGGGAACGAGTGCGTATATCCTCTCCTCGTGGTACTTCCCCCCCGCTGCAGTGATCCCTCCGAGGAGACCCGGGTTCGGGACATCGGCACGCGGGATCCCGACTGTCCGCCCCCGGAGCCAGTCCCCGAGGTAGGGGACGAAGTCTCTTGAGTAGTACGCAGGGAGGACTTCGGCCTCGATACCCGACTCGCCAAGGATCTCGGCGGTCTTTGGTCCGATGGCGATCACCCGGGGCCACCGGGTGAGTCTCGGCGCTACGATCATGGCCGGGAGGGCGCTTGTGAAGAAGAGACAGTCGAACTCGTCGCGGTGGACAGCATCGACGAATGCGGCAACCCTCTCCGCCCGGATCTCGGAGCGGAGCGGTGAGACCGTGGAGCAGTCGTGGCCGTAGGAAGCGCAGAGGGCACGGTCTCCCTCAGCCTTGTTCTCAAGGCGGGTGATGGCGATCTTCATCGGTATAACGTTTGCCTCGCAGAATATGACTGTATCCCCCGGTGCAATCCGGTTGGTTTATCCCCGCCGGCTCCGACCGTTGATCAAGCGTGTACGTCAGTATCTGCGTCGGTGTCGCCATCGGTATCGGGTGCGGTGTCATAAGCGGTCTTATCCCCGGTATCCACGCAAACACCATGGCCGGCCTCCTCCTCTCGCTCCAGGTACTCCTGCTCGCCTGGTTTGACCCGGTGGTGATCGCATGCGCCATGTTTGCCGCCCTTGTCACGCATACGTTCATCGATTTCGTCCCCGGAGCTTTTCTCGGCATACCTGACGCGGATACGTCGCTCGCGGTCCTCCCCGCCCACTCCCTCTGCCTCGAAGGCCGGGGTGAGGAGGCTGTCCGGATATCCGCTCTCGGGAGCGCTGCCGGCGTCGCTCTCTCTCTGCCGCTCGCGCTCGCCTTTGTTCTGGTTCTCCCTGCGCTTCAGCCCGGGATCGACTGGGGTATCGGGCTCATCATACTCGCGGTGGGGGGTTACCTCATCGTCGTCTCCGAGTCTCCCGGGTGGGCGCTTGCGGTCTTCCTCGTATCCGGAGCACTCGGGCTTTTCTCGCTCCGATACTCCTTCCTCGCCTGGCAGGTGGGGGGTGAGTCCGGCGTGCTGATGCCGCTTCTCTCCGGGCTCTTCGGTATCGCGGTCCTCCTCCGGGCGTCACACGGGGCCATGCCTGCCCAGCACTTCTCGGGGATCGATCTCCCGGCCGGCGCGATCCGGCGGGGGTCCATCTTAGGTTCAATCGCGGGGGCGCTTGTGGGCTGGCTCCCCGGCCTCTCGAACGCAACGGCAAACGCCCTCCTGACATCGGTCATCGGCTACGACTCAAACCCCCGGGAGTACATCGTCGCGACCAGCGCTGCAAACACCGTCAACGCCTTCCTCGGGCTTGCGGCGTTCTACGCCATAGCCCGGACCAGGAACGGTGTGATGGTAGCGCTCGCGGCGGCTGAGGAGCTCCCGCCCGCGACGATCATCCTGCTCGCAGGTGCGATGGCTGCGGTCGGGGCCTACCTCCTGACCGTCTACTTCTCGACGATGGCAGGGTGGTTTGGCGGTGTGAACGTGACAGCGCTCAACCGTGGTGTCATCGCCTTTGTTCTTCTCCTCTCCCTCATACTCTGCGGGCCGTTCGGGGTTTTTATCCTCCTCCTCGCAACAGCGGTCGGCTACGTTCCGTCGCTCGTGAACATCCGCCGGGTCTACTGTATGGGCGCGATCATGGTTCCGGTGATGGTCTACTCGTTCGGGTTTGCATGATTCCTTATATCGACCGGGCTCCAATACCGTACCCATGCTACAACGCTACTGGTTCGGGGATCTCGATGAGCAGGGGTGCCGGGGCGCCGGCACCGACCCGGCGGCGCTCGCGAAGAGGGCGGCGACACTCCGCACCGGTATGGAGTCTTACATCCCCATCGAGTGGGAGACTGCCCGGGACTGCGGGGTTGTCCGGGACCGGGAGGAGTATATCGACCTGCTCCGGGCGGTCTGCACGACGCTTGCCCGGAAGAAGATCGCGATCGCCTACCAGAGCCGGGATGTCGAGCTCCTCCAGATGGTCAGGATGCTCGACGAACTCGATAACGTCATCAACCTGCTCTCGGAGCGTGCCGCGGAGTGGTACCAGGTCACGAACCCGGCGTTCTCACGGAAGTACCGCTACCTCCCGGCGAAGAAGATGCCCGGTATCATCAAGCGTGGGGCGCGAGGGGGTCTTGCGGACGTCGCCGACGAGATCGATCGGCTCGCCGGGGTGCGGAGCCGTCTTATGCGTGAGGTCTCGGCCCGTGCCGATGAGGTGATGCCGAACGTGAGCGCTCTCATCGGCGGCCTGGTCGCGGCCCGGCTCCTCTCCCGTGCGGGGGGACTCTCGACACTTGCGAGGATGCCGGGGAGCACCATACAGGTTCTCGGGTCGGAGCAGGCGCTCTTTTCGCACCTTCGGGGCGGGACACCGCCGCCGAAACACGGGATCATATTCCAGCATAGAAGGGTGCATAACGCTCCCCGTGAGGTCAGGGGCCGGGTGGCGAGGGTGCTTGCGGCGAAGCTTGCAATAGCAGCCCGGCTCGACTACTACCGTGGTGTGCTTGTGCCGGAGTTCCTCGATGATGCGCAGAAGCGGATCGATGAGGCAGGGGTGGTGGCATGATCCGGATAGGAAACGTCCTCGTCTCACCCGGCGAGGGCGGGGTCTACGGGGAGCGGATGCTTGAGGGCTACCGGGTCTGGGACCCCTACCGGAGCAAGTTTGCCGCCTACTACCTGCTCGGCGGCGAACTGGAGCTTGAGCCCGGGATGCGGGTGCTCTACCTCGGTGCGGCGAACGGGACGACGGTCTCGCACGTCGCCGATTATGTTGAGACCGTCTACGCGGTCGAGTTTGCGCCCCGGCCTATGCAGGATCTCCTTGAGGTGGCCCGCCGGCGGAAGAATATCGTCCCGATCATGGCCGACGCAAACCGACCCTACGAGTATGCGCCGTTCATGGAGGGGGTGGATCTCATCTACCAGGATGTGGCACAACCAGACCAGATCGGGATCGCAGAGAAGAACCTCATCTTCTTAAAGCCTGGTGGACACCTCGTCCTGATGCTCAAGACCCGGAGCGTGGACGTCCGGCGGGATCCGGCCGACGTTGTGGAAGAGGCCCGGGCCGGGCTTTCTCAGCATCTCGATGTGGTGGATCTCCGGTGGCTTGAGCCCTACCACCACGACCACGCAGCGATCGTCTGCACCCGCAGGGGATAGTATATATTAGATGCGGGGTGCACTCTTCCGTATGGACCGGGTAGTCTTCAACCCCTTCTCTCCCCTGCTGCTGCTCTTCCTCTTCGGGATAATCGTACTCTTCGGGCTTGCTGTCATTCTCTTTCCGATCATCTTTTTGACCGCGATCGGGGCGACGTTCACGAAGCTCGGGTTCTCTCTCCGTGAGGCACTCCTGATCCTCCTCCTTACGCTTGCCGGGAGTTTCATCAACATCCCGGTCAGGACGCTCGAGAGCCGGACCCTGCCGGCGTATGACCGCTACATCCCGGTCTATGGCCGGCTCTACCGGATCCCGCGGCCGGCGCGCCGGACGGTTCTTGCGGTCAACGTCGGCGGGGCGCTCATACCAACCGTCATATCGCTCTACCTCCTCTACGACTCGGTCGTGATCAGCGGCGGCTACCTGCTGCTCGGGCTTGCGCTCCTCGGGGTTGTGGTCGTGACGATCGTGACGAAGGTGGTCGCCCGGCCGGTGCCGGGCCTTGGGATCGCAACGCCGTTCTTCATACCGCCGCTTGCAGCGCTCTTCTCAGCGCTCATCCTCTCGATCTTCGCGGGCGGGGTTCCCGGGGCGGCGGTGATCATCGCCTACGTGAGCGGGACGCTTGGAACCCTTATCGGGGCAGACCTCCTCAACCTCGGGAGTATCGCGGACCTGGGGGCACCGATGGCGAGCATCGGCGGGGCCGGGACGTTTGATGGTATATTCTTGTCCGGGATCATCGCGGCGCTCCTGGCGTGAGGGGGGCTGGCAGGAGTGATATCAGCACCAACTTAAAACTTTACCCTTTAGCCCGGCCGGCAGCCGGCAAAGACCCGTTCTCTCCGGGATCGAGGAAATTCTGGCATGACAATGCTGTCATTCTCCATCCCCCGGCTGCAGGAATCGCTCAATCTCCTGCCCGAAGAGAGAGAAGTCATCGATGTGCTCTTTCAGGATTGAGAAGGCAAGAGCATCATCGATCGTCCCGTGGCGGTGCACGACGATGTTCCGAAAGCCCCTCATCGCCTTCAGGTTCTGCCGCATCCCGGGGGAGAGCAGACCGTTCTGCACGAGGTTTTCAAGGATGCCTTCGTCAACGCCAGGGACGCCAAGGTGGAGGTCAGCGTTCAGAACCGCACAGATATCAAAGACGTTCTCGATGGCATACTCGATGCGCTTGTAGATACCATCCTTCACGATACCAAGCTGCTCGAATAAGTCGATTGAGTCGGGGAGGTGCTCCCTGGCCATATCAACGCTCTCTCTCATCTCCTGGAGTTTGATGCGGATCGCCGTATCCCGGATCCTTCCCATCACGCCATCCTCTCCTTACCGATGTAATCATACAACCGGTGCTTGAAATCGCCAAACTCCCGGATCGTCTGGTATGCGACGTCGTAGAGAAACCGCTCGTCGGTGCAGTAGATCACCTCCCCGCGGAGGACTTCTGTCCGGACATAGAGTGGCAGGTGAGAGAAGATCTGTATGTCATAGTGGTCGTCACAGAGTTCGGAGAGCACCGCAAACCGGAACCTGCCGGCCTCCTCACGATCTCCATCGTAGTAGACGGCGAGATCGATGTCAGACCCGACTCCTGCCCGCCCTTCTGCGACGGAACCATAGAGAATGACAAAGCAGACCTTCTCAAATCCCGGCACGGTCTTCATCCGTTCAAGTGCGTGCCGGACATCTACCCGCTCGGTCACCCCCGGGGGTGTACCCATAATCCTAGAGTGGGGCGCCTCTCGCATTAACATATTTCCACGGCAGGGAGTCTTACTCTCCACCATACTCCTCCCAGAGCCGGGCAAAGACCCGCACCTGCCGGGCGTAGACCTCTCGTGCGTTCTCCTTATACTCAAGCGTCGTCGGAATACTCCTGTGCCGCCGGAGCCGGCCAAAGACCGCCGCAAAGTCAAGGCCGCCATCCGGGTGGTCGAGCTCAAGATGCTCGTCGGTGATCGAGCCACGCCTGATGTTTGAGAGGTGGTGGAGGGTCACGTTGAGGGACTCAAACCGCCCAAGTTCCTCCGCAAACACCTGACCGCGGTAGTTTGTCGTGCAGGAGAGGTGCGGGAAGTCGAGGCAGAACTGAGTGATCCTCCCGCCGGCGAGGATCTCAAGCTCACGCGCGTCGTTCCCGAGCAGGGGGTAGCCGGCGTAGACCGCCGGGAGGTTCTCGAGGGTGAGCCGGGGGTCGAAGTATCGATCGAGAAAGCGAGGGAACTCCTCCATGGCAGCGGCGTGCCCCCCGGGGAGGTACCTGCCGGCGTGGAGGACGATTACCCCTGCGCCGAGGGTATCTGCGGCTTCAAAGGTCAGGGCCATGGCCTCCTCAGTGTGCGCCTCGATATCGGGGAGGGCACGATCGTCGTAGGCCGCCGGGGCGCAGGGGTTCACTCCGTGGCTGTGGTAGGGCGCGTGGATGACCGCCGGAATGCCGGTATCAGCGACCGTTGCGAGATCTCTCTGGAAGGACTCTCCCGGTATGACCTGAAACTGGAGGTGATCGATCGCGCGCTCTTCGTAGAGGTCTTCGAGCAGCGCAAGCGTTGCCGCATCACCGGGCCGGAGGGTGCATCCGAGGTTGTAGTCAGCCAATTGTCTATCACCCGGTGAAGGTAGGTTTCCGGACACCATCAGGGTGCCGACTGGCGCCCGGGGTCTCCTTGCACAGGAATACGCAGAAACAAGGCGGGACTCTTTTTTGGGGATAAAAGTAGTAGCCCGGAGCAGATTCGAACTGCTGTCGCAAGGTCCAGAGCCTTGCATGATTGACCTCTACACTACCGGGCTATTCGGCTCTAAAATATTGATTGTGAGTCCTAATTAAGGTGACGCCCGGGGA
>JAAYND010000266.1 GCA_012521035.1 Methanomicrobiales archaeon | reverse complement strand
ATGCTGCGGTGAATATTCACCGTGTGGGGATGGAACAGCCCTTCGAGCCTGTGGAGATGATACCGCTACATCACATCTCTGTGATGCAAGTATTGTCTATGAAGCAGGAAGCCCCGCCCTTTAGGGCGGGGTAGTTCACATTTCCCTCACACACATGGGATTCAGATGTGCTCTGAAAACAGGCTCACTTCCGATAGCGAGGCACTTGTATTCCAGATAGTATCTCTTGCGAGAGAGCGTTTTATCAATAGTTCTATTGATGTATGTTCCGACGAGGATATGGACGCGATATGCATAATCCTGAAGGACATGCTATCAATCCCATAAGTAACCCATCTACCTATCGTGCTATAAGCAAAGCGACAACACAGACATTCTTTATCTTGCGGGATAGGGTAATGAGTGATACTCCATAGCAGCATTCCCGTTTTCGGGCTCAATGCCATGAATCATAACGCTGGAGCGCTATCGGATAATTTGCGAGCAAAAAAGATCCTGCTGATCGGTACACTCGGTGCAGGAAAAACAACTCCTGCTCTTGACCTCGCGAAAAAAATCGGCTATCCGTATCTCTCGATCGCTTGAGTGCCGCATACAGTATTCTGACAGTACGATCCCTGGCGAAGAGTCCGCATGGTGGCATTTCCTCGCGGCCTGCGCCGATCCCGCTCCGGGCATCCTCGAGTTCTCCGGAGGAGGACCGCATGTGTATGAAGTCCGCGAGGCGCTCCTCGATTCAGGGCTGCCAGTATCGATCATCTGGCTGGATCTCCCTCATGAGACCTGCATCGAGCGGGCATCACTCCGACGGAAATATGTACCGGCACCATTCCCCTGGGGGCCGATTGATATCTCTGTCCAGGCGATATATTCCAGCATCGAGAGAGCCTGGAACATGGTGTGGTGCGCAGAGCCCCGATTTCGCACGATGCGGATGAGATTTCAGGGCAGTACCCCTTATCCTGAGATGTATGCGAAGATCGCAGCTATCCTTTTCGCCGGTATGGCAGAGGAGAATCCTCGTCCGGAAAAACCGTGAACTATCGCCGGGAAAAAATGCCGGCAGACCTCTGTGCAGGCAGGCACCACAGGGCGGCAAGCTCTCCGTTACGATCGAACAGGATGGCGGAATCGGTTGGGGTTATACCGCGAAGGATACTGTCTACCACGGGGTGCCGGCCCCCTCCCCGGCACCCGGAGTGGTGGATGTGATCGGCCGGGCGATACGTTTTGAGAGAGACCCGCTTATGGATCGCAGGACCATCGCAAAGAGCACCTGGCTCCTCGCGTATTTATTGTATATCTTCGGTCGGCGCAGTCGGCGGCGAGAGCCACTAAAGATATATAGAATGAAGTAGATCATGCTCGATCAGGTGGAACTCCATGGCGAATGCACACCTGAGATGGTCAATCTTTTACGCCGGACTGAAGGGTTCTGAGGTACAGATCAAGCACCCGGCAAACAGGCGGGGTGAGGGTCCGATGATGCCAGAGACGATTGAACGGCGAATACTACCATATCTGGACGAATGGGGGATTCAACTCCCTATTGCGATCAAGACATACTACTCCATCAAACCGACGGGCGTAAATATCACAACATACGGTGAAAAATCAATATTCGCGCCGACAGGTCCGAGAGAGGATCCTGCAGAGTTTACATACTATGTCAGCGAGGATGGAGTGGTCTTTGAGATCGACAGGAATATGAAGATCCAGCTCACCGCTTAAGGAACCACGCTGGATCAACCGACCGGGTTTGAGGAAGTCAGTGGGTACCCGGGATCTCTCCCGGTCACATGATCATGAAGAGGCTGGAAGGCCGGGTACCTCCCGCCTCCCCGACCCGGCGTGATCGCGACCCTGCACACGGGCGGGGTGCACGATCACCATGGTGTACACCGGAGTTAACAATTTTGATAAGGTTGGTGTACTAAATGGTGATGATGAGGATCGAGACATGACAATTGAGATCCTGAAGTCTATCGCTCGAAACGGGCCGGTATTCACCCTCGATCAACTGCACTGGAAGACAGAGATCCCGAAAGACGTGCTTTCAGTGACGCTCTCCCGGTGGCAGGAGCGGGGTTTTGTCGAGCGGATCGAGAGAGGGAAATACCTGATCATCCCGCTGGAGAGCGAGAAGGGCAGGTACACCCTCCACGAGTTCGTGATCGCATCACACCTCATCCAGCCATCCGCGATCGCATACTGGAGCGCACTCAACTATCATGGTCTGACAGAGCAGATCCCGACAACCGTCTTTATCCAGACGACAGCGCGGAAGAAGAGCAGTCAGATCGAGGTATTCGGTGTGAATTACCGGATCGTGCGAGTGAAGCCAGAGAAGTTCTTTGGCCTGAAGAAGGAGTGGATCGAGGAGATGCCAGTCACCATCACCGACAGGGAAAAGACGGTGATCGACTGCCTCGACAGGCCTGAATACGCAGGCGGCATCATCGAGGTCACAAAGGCACTGGAGAACACATCGCTAAATTATGAAAACCTGAGCCGGTACGCCCGAATGATCGGGAATACCGCCGTTATCCGGAGACTCGGGTACCTGAGCGAACATCTGGGACTTTCGCTGGATCTGCCTCTCCCTACATCCCGGAGGTATCTCCTCCTCGATCCAACGATGCCCCGCCAGGGAGCGAATGATTCGAAGTGGCGACTGGTCATCAATACCGAAATCGCACATCTGGAGGAGTTCACATGATACCGATCGTGGAGATAAAGGAGGCTGCTCGCATCTTCGGGGTTCCGCCCTCAACTATCGAACGGGACTATGCACAGAACTGGCTCCTCGCTCACCTGGGTGCCCTCCCCATGGCGTTGAAAGGCGGAACAGGAATCCGAAAAGTCTTCATCGAAAGCTACCGCTTTTCAGACGATCTCGACTTCACCCTGCTGGAACCCTGCGAGAAGGAGATCCTGAAAGAAAAGATAGTGGATGCAGTATCCCGTGCGCGAGAGGAAAGCGGCATAAGGTTTGAGGAAGACATCAGTATCATCGAGACAACGACGGGATTCCGGGCGACATCTCTGTTTAGAACCCAAACTCCTCACATATTAGGGAATATATCAAGTTTGAGTTTTTCTACGAGGTCACGCACCTTCTTCGGCACCTCGGTGATCTGCCTCTCCTCCCCCAGGTCCACCGCATAAACCTTTGAGAGTTTCATGAGCAACCCCT
>JAAYND010000265.1 GCA_012521035.1 Methanomicrobiales archaeon | reverse complement strand
TGTCAGAGAGGATGTTAACCGAACCAGAGGGCTATGACCTGCTGGAGTCACACGGTATACCGGTGCCCCCCCACCGGGTGGTCACGAGCGCCGGCGACGCACGGGCGGCCGCCGAACTGATAGGCTATCCGGTTGTCATGAAGATCGTCTCCCCGGATATCGTCCATAAAAGCGACGTCGGCGGCGTCATCACCGGGATCGAGAGCCCCGATGATGCTGAGGCTGCGTACCGCACGATCATACAGAACGCCGCCACCCGTGCCCCTGACGCGGAGATCACCGGTATCATCGTCGAGAAGCATATGCCGGCCGGACTTGAGGTTCTGATCGGGGGAAAGACCGATCCATCGTTTGGAAAGGTGATCACATTCGGCCTCGGGGGAAAGCTCGTCGAACTCCTGCAGGACGTCGCCATCCGGGTACTCCCCGCCACTGAGGATGATATCCGGGCGATGATCCGGGAGATCGAGGGTTACCGGCTCATCCGGGGATACCGGGGAGAGGGCCCGAGGGATGAGGAGGCGCTCATCCGGATCCTCAGCGATATGGCCCGCCTCTTCGCCGGGGATCCGGAGATCCGGGAGTTTGATCTAAACCCGGTCATCCTCTACGAGGATGGTGCGAGTGTCGTCGACGCGAGGATCATCGTCAGCACCGCCACCGCCCCTGAGGTCGCTTCCGGCCCGGAGATCGAGGCGCCGGCGGAGATCTTCTACCCGGACTCCATAGCCGTCATCGGGGCATCCGCAAGCCCCGGCAAGGTAGGCTACTCGATCCTCCGAAACCTCCTCTCCTTCCCCGGCACCCTCTATCCGGTCAACCCGACCCGAAAAGACCTCTTCGGTCTTGAAACCTACTCCTCAGTCCTCGATATACCCGGCCCGGTCGACTGGGCGGTCATCGCCGTGCCGGCCCGCCTTGTCCCGGATGTGATGGAGGAGTGCGGGGCAAAAGGCGTCAGGCTCGCCGTCATCGTCACCGCCGGGTTCCGGGAGATCGGGGGGGACGGTGTGGCTCTTGAGGAGAAGGTCGTCGATATAGCGCGCCGGCACAACATCCGGGTCATCGGCCCGAACTGCCTCGGTGTCATGATGCCGCACCAGGGGATCAACGCCACGTTCGACCCGGTATCGCCGAGAGCCGGCGATGTGGCGTTCGTCTCCCAGAGCGGCGCGGTCATCACCACCGTCGTCGACTGGAGCCTCCCTGAGGATTTCGGGTTCTCAAGCGTCATAAGTGTCGGCAACCAGGCGGATCTCGGATTTGAGCACTACCTCAGGTTTGCAGGACAGGATAAGGCCACCCGATCGATCGCGCTCTACATCGAGGAGATCCAGGACGGGCGCGGGTTCATGCAGATCATGCGCGAGGTCGCCGATAAGAAGCCGGTGGTGGCGGTGAAGTCGGGGTCGTCACAGAAGGGAAAGGTTGCAGCGTCGTCCCATACCGGTTCGCTCGCCGGGAGTTACGACGTCTATGTCGCAGCGTTCAGGCAGGCCGGGGTGATCCCGGCCCGGACCCTGCGGGATGCCCTCAACCTCGCAGAGCTCCTGGCAAGTGAGGGTTACCCGCAGGGGAAGCGCGCGATCGCCATCACGAGCGCCGGCGGGTTTGCCGTCCTCGCATCCGACTACGCTGAGGCACACGGGATCGATATGGTCGACCTCCCCGATGATGTGCTCCGCGAGCTCGATGCCTTCCTCCCACCATACTGGAACCACGCAAACCCGATGGATATCATCGGGGATGCTGATGCTACCCGGTTCGCCACCCTCTTCGATGTGCTGCTCCGCCACCAGGATTTCTGGGATATAGCGTTTGTGATCGCTGTGCCGACCACGCTCGCTGATCCGACACACATCGCAAACGAGATCGTCCGGTTCTCCCGGAATACCGATAAGATGGTGGTGGGGTGCATGCTCGGCGGCGATAGCATCAGGAGCGGGCTTCGCATCCTCCGGAGTTGCCGGATCCCGAACTTCTCTGAGCTTGAGGATGCGTTTAAGGCGGTGGCGAATATCCTCAGCGTCAGGACCGCCCGGCCGGGCGAGCGCCCCACCCCTCCCCTGATCGACCGCTGCCCGGTCAAGATGCGACGATGATCTTCCTCTTCTCCAACTCCGGTAATTTTTTATATCTCCCTCCCATCTTCCGGCAGAGCAGGAACAGGGATCCTGTTACCCGGGAGATAGGGAGATGGAGTTTGAGAAGATAAAGTCCGATATACTTGCCCACAACTCATACATCATCGGAGCGGGCGGGGAGGCGGTGGTCATCGATCCGAGGCGCGACTGCCAGATTTACACAGGTGTCGCCAGAACCTGGAACGCAAAGATCACGAAGATCTTTGAGACGCACAAGAACGAGGATTATGTCAGCGGTTCCCGGGAGCTCGCCCGGCCGACCGGGGCCGAGATCCTCCACGGGAAGAGGGAGAAGTTCGGGTTTGGCACCGGCGTCAGCGAAGGGGATACGTTTGAGTTCGGTTCGATCGAACTCGAGGTGCTGGAGACGCCGGGCCACACACCGGAGAGTATATCCTTCATCCTGCGCGATCGGTCGGTCTCCAGCGACCCGCTGATGATCTTTACCGGGGATGCGCTCTTCGCCGGGGAGGTCGGGAGGACCGATCTTGCCGGCGAGGAGCGGCGGAGGGAGATGTCGGAGATGCTGCACGCAAGCCTCCATGAAAAGATCCTCCCTCTCGATGATGGCGTCATCGTCTGCCCCGCCCATGGTGCCGGATCGGTCTGCGGGGGGAACATAAGCGACCGGGAGTACACGACCATCGGGTTTGAGAAGGCGACAAACCGGCTGCTCTCCCTCGGGAAGGAGGAGTTTGTCAGGCACAAGATGAACGAACGGCTCTACGAGCCTCCCTATTTCCGAAAGATGCGGGAGCTCAACCGCGCCGGCCCGCCCCTGATATACAACCTGCCGCACCTCAAAGCCGTCTCACCCCGTGATATCCGCTCCCTTGTAGACCAGGGGGCACAGATCGTCGATATCAGGTCACCGACGGGCTTTGCCGGCGGGCACATACCGGGAAGCATCAACATCTGGCGGGGCGGCCTTCCCCTCTTCATGGGCTACTTCCTGAACTACGAGGATCCGATCATCCTGGTCGATGACTTCAACCTGGCCCTCGGCAGCGTGGCGCGCCATTTTGTGCGGCTCGGCTACGACAACCTCACCGGATACCTCGCCGATGGGTTTCCCGCATGGTTTGAGCAGGGAGAGTGGAGCGAGAGGACCGGAACCTGGTCTCCCGGCGACCTCGCGGAGCGTCTTGATGATCCCTCGATCTACATCCTTGACGTGCGGGATATCAACAACCGGGAAGAGACGGGCCACATCCAGGGTTCCCATCACATCTACGTCGGGAACCTTGAGGACCGATTAAGTGAGATACCGGTGGACAGGCAGGTGATCGTCTACTGCGATACCGGGTTTAAGGGGGGTATTGCAGCAAGCGTCCTGCAAAGGCGCGGGTTCCGGAATGTTGTGAACCTGCTCGGCGGGACCATCGGCTGGGAGGCGGCGAACTACCCGCTCATAAAGGAACAGATTCCTCTCGCCGCCGCTCCCTGAGGGATCCCGGATCAGGGCGTATCCACGAGGGAGATCCTGACCGGCACCTCTCCCACGAGCGAGTCTACGACCGGTGAGCGCCGGTAGCCGCGCATCACGAGTTCCCGGAGTCTCTCCTGTGGTGCATCCGCCTCTATCCGGACGGTCACCCGTACCTCCTCAAAGCCCGGCCGGACGTCGCCGGCGATCTCAAAGAGGCCCCTGAGGTCGATATCGCCCTCAACGTCGATCTCGATGAAGTTGACCTCGACACCCTCCTCAGCCGCACTGTAGGCGATAGAGATCGTGATACAGGCTGAGAGTGCCGTGAGCACAAGTTCCATCGGACCCGGCCCCCTGTTGGTCCCGCCGAGTGCGATCGGCTCATCAGCCGGGATGACGAAGTCCCTGATGATGGTTGTTGAGTGCGCACCGCCGTTCCAGCTGGTGATGCCGGAGAGGGTCACCTGCGCCTCTGCTGGATCCTCTCGCATCGCTTCTGTGCGGGCGTTGACCCGTTCCATATCGATATCGGTCTGCGCCATCTCTGAGAGTCCGCTCTCGGTTCTCAAATACCACACCTCCTCAGATGATCGGTTCTGGTGCCTCCGGCATCGCCCTGATGCGCCGGAGCATCTCATCCGGGTCGGTCACCGGGATCTCGCAGGCGTAGTTGGTGCAGACATACGCCGTCGCCCGTCCATCGATCGCCACGGCATCCCGGGTAAACCCGGCTACCCTCGTTATCTCCGGATCTTCCTCATCAGAGGGGCGGAAGATGACGGAGGCATCCGGGGTATAGTGCGACGCAATAGCCTGGATCATCGCCCGGGTATCCTCCGCCCCCCTGGCGCCTGTGATGATCACCTCGACGCCCGGCCCCAGCATACGATCGAGGCCGGTGAGGAAGCCGATATGAGTGGCGGGGGACTTCCGGACGGTGCCGGCAAAGGTGCGGTGGATCCGGTCTGCAATCTCCTCGAATGCGGGGTTTGCTGTCATCCGGCCGAGGCGGAAGAGGGCATACATGGCCGCGCTGTTGCCGGACGGAGTCGCCCCATCAGAGATGGGCTTCTGCCGGACGGGGATATCCACGTCGTCGGGCGTGAAGAAAAATCCTCCGCGCTCGGGGTCATGGTAGCGGGCGACGAGGTCGTGGGCGAGTTCGACTGCGGCCTTGAGGTAGCCGGGATCGAGCGACGCCTCGTAGACCTCGATCAGGGCCAGGATCATGAACGCATAATCGTCGAGCATCGCCGCGATGCCGGCCTCACCGTTCCGGTAGCGGTGGAGGAGCCGGCCATCCGGCCCGCGCAGCCGGGTGAGGATGAACTCTGCTGCCCTCTCCGCCGCCGCGAGGTACCCGGGGTCGTCAAACGCCCGGGCCGCCTTTGCCAGGGCGGCGATCGCAAGCCCGTTCCAGTCGGTGAGGATCCTGTCATCCTTTGCCGGCCGAACCCGCTCCTCCCGCGCTGCAAAGAGTCTCTGCCGGGCACTCTCAACAAACCCGGTCAGGTCATCCTCCGTCATCGCAAGCTCCCGCGCCCGGGCCGCAAACGACCCTGAGAGGTGGAGAATGTTCTGTCCTGTAATCTTTGCGCCGGGCTGAGCGAGGTAGTTTCCCGGCTCCGTGATACCGAAGATCCGGGAGAACCTCTCTCCGTCCTCCTCCCCGAGCACCTCAAGTACCTCAGCCTTCGTCCAGAGGTAAAACTTCCCCTCCACGCCCTCGCTATCCGCATCCTCCGTCGAGTAGAAACCACCGTCCGGGTCGACCATATCCCGGAGGAGGTAGGCGATCGTCTCCCGGGCGGTCACGGCAAACTCATCTCTCCCGGTCGCGAGGCAGGCCTCGGTGTATGCCATGATCATGAGCGCCTGGTCGTAGAGCATCTTCTCAAAGTGCGGGACGAGCCATCCCGCATCCGTCGCGTAGCGGTGGAACCCCCAACCGATCTGATCGAATATACCGCCGCGCCTCATGGCACGCAATGTCTCCTCCACCATCGTGTATGCGGGGACCTTCCCGGTCCGGTGGCCGTACCTGAGCAGGAATATGAGGATGTGCGGTGCCGGGAACTTCGGTGCGCCTCCAAACCCTGCGTTCTCCGCATCGAAGAGCCGGAGCAGGATATCGTAGACGTCGTCAAGAACCTCCCGGGAGAGGTCGTCACCGGCAGGCGAGGTGCGGGCCGCGTCCCGGAGGGCGCCAAGCACCCGGCCGCCGGTCTCCTCAAGCTCCCGGCGCCGCGTCTGCCAGGCCCGGTTGATCCTCGGTATGAGGTCAACGAGGCCGGTCATACCGTAACGGCTCTCCTTCGGGAGATAACTCGCTGCAAAGAATGGCCGCCCGTCGGGGGTCATGATGATGGTGAGGGGCCAGCCCATGGCAGTCCCGCTCAGCATGCGGGCGGCATCGATGTAGATCCGGTCGATATCAGGCCGCTCCTCGCGGTCCACCTTGATGCAGACAAAGAGGGCATTTAAGAGCTTTGCGACCACGGGATCGGTGAACGACTCCTCCTCCATGACATGACACCAGTGGCAGGCTGAGTAGCCTGTGGAGAGGAATATCGGTCTTTCTTCCTCCTTCGCCCTGTGGAACGCCTCCTCCCCCCAGGGGTACCAGTCGACCGGGTTATAGGCATGCCGGAGCAGGTAGGGGCTCTGCTCGTGGATAAGCCGGTTTGGATGTAATTTCTCACTCGCTGCCGGTTCGGGGTTCATGGTCCTGACGTGCAGGTGAGGGGTAATAAAGGTACCTCCCGGCTGATGGGAGCGCGCAGGGAAGGGGTGCCGGCCGGCTATCGGGTTCGATCTCGCCTGGTGCCTGCCCCCCAAAAAAAGAGACCCCTCACTCCGTGATAGCGATCTGCTTTACCTCCTCTGCGGCCGGCCGGATGTAGGGGACGTCGACGGTGAGCAATCCGTTCCTGAATGTCGCTTTCGCGCGATCAGGGTCGACGGGGCAGCCGATCGCGTAGTTGCCGACGTACCGGACATCACCCCGGGCCGCATCGATGGAGAAACTGGTCTCCTGCATCTTGAAGGTGATATCCTTCTTATCGACGCCAGGCAGTTCGATCTCGATGTGAAGATTCTCCTCGTTCTCATCGGAATAGGCACAGACATACGGTGCAACTCTTAACGCTGCCATTCTGGTAACCTCCTGTAAGTGGCAACAGGGATGTGGGAGAGGTATTTAACCTTATCTCCCTGCGCAGGATGCGAGGTATTATCTTCTAACCGTGAATTATCATACATGAGCGACCAGTTTATCTTCACCCGGTACCGCACCGACTGTTATAACTGCGGCGAGGATGCCGACCAGGTCATAAAGGCGGTCTCCTCACAGGCGCAGGTCATCTGTTCAAACTGCGGAGCAACAAGGATATTCATCCCGAGGTTTGAGAATATGGATGTGCCCGGCGCCTGCACACCCCTCGGGCGCTACGACGTCTGGAGCATCAAGACCGACGCGCAATGTAAAAATTGTGGGGTTCTTGGAACGCATGAACTCGTCGTCGGGACAAACCATCTCACGACCCGGTGCCAGAACTGCGGCTATACGCACTTCTACCGGTTCAACCTTGAGTACATCGGCCAGTGTCCAATCGACGACGAAGACGTCAGCGCTCCTCCCGCACCATAGTGATGGCGTTCTTCGGGCACTCGTTTGCGCAGATGCCGCAACCCTTGCAGTAGTCAAGATCGATGTTGAGATCCTCGTCGATGACCCCGTCCGGGCAGTACTGGGCACAGAGCCCGCAGGCGTTGCAGGCCTCCCTGTCCACGACGGGCCGGAACGTCCGCCAGGATCCCGTCTTCCCGGATGAGGCCTCTTTTGGCCTGCTGAGCGCAAGTCTCTCCCTCATATTTTCAGCTCCTCATACGCTGCTTCGGCAGCCCGTACGTTCCTCTCATCGGCAAACATCTCCCGGATCGCCGTCTTCACCGACGGGAGCGTGACGACGCCCATCTTCGCAAGCGCCCCGAGCACCGGGGTGTTTAAGATGGGGCTCCCGGCGATGACGAGATCTGTTGCGAGTGCAATCCCGGTCAGGTCGACGTGCCGGCAGACTGCGGCGCATCCTTCAAGCGTATGAGCGCTATTCAGGAGCACCGTCCCGTCTCCTTTGAGACCCTGCAGGACGTCCACAACATCCATGATGCTCGTATCGAGCACGACCACGAGGTCGGGTTCATGGATCTGGCTGTATATCTTGATCGGTTCGTCATCGATCCTGACAAACGAGACGACCGGAGCCCCGCGCCTCTCCGCCCCGTAAAATGGACACGCGGTCGCGTATTTCCCGTCCCGGAACGCCGCAAGGGCGAGCAGGCGGGCGGCGGTGACACCGCCCTGTCCACCCCGGGAGTGGATCCTGATCTCATACATCTGCGCTCACCCCGAACCACATCTCCTCGCCGGGACGCCGGTCCCTGACGAAGTCTGCTATATCGTTGTAGGTGACCTCCTGGCCGCCGAGGCCGGCGATCACGCTGTAGGGCTCGATCCCGGTCTTTGCCCGGACCGAGTTTGCAACCACGCCTCCAAAACCGAACGAGTAACCGCGGTCGATCACCACGACGTCCCGGCCGGCGAGATCGAGGTCGGGGAATGGCCTGAACCAGCGCAGGCGCATGGACCCGGCCTTTATTCCCTCATCCCGGAGGCGGTCGATCGCCACCTCAGCCTCCTTCCCGAGCGTCCCCATCGCGATGACGATGACATCGGCATCCTCGCACCGGTAATCCTCGGTGGGGCCGTAGGAACGGCCAAACCGCTCCGCAAACTCGCGTTCGACCTCCGCGATCACGTCCACGGAATCCCGCGTCGAGCGCTCGATATCCCAGCGGAACCGGAAGTAGTCGTTCGGTCCGGTCATGGGGCCGTAGCCGCAGGGGTTCTCCGTATCGATGGCGTGCGGGAGGTGGTAGGGCGGCAGGAAATCGCCGAGATCTACCGTCTCAAGCGACTGCATGATATGGCTGAGCGAGAACCCATCCAGGTTTACCATCACCGGGAGGAGAACCCTCTCATCCTCGGCGATCTTAAACGCCATCAGGGTGGCGTCGTAGGCCTCCTGGACCGTGCCGACAAAGACCTGAAGCCACCCGGTGTCGCGCTGGGAGAAGGCGTCAGTATGCTCCGCCCAGGTGTTCCACCCGGGTCCAAGGGCACGGTTGACGTTTGCCATGACGATCGGGAGGCGCGCGCCCGCCGCCCAGTGGACCATCTCGTGCATGTAGAGAAGACCGTGAGAACTCGTCGCCGTGAATGTGCGGACCCCGGCGACACTCGCCCCGATACAGGCGGTCATGGCCGAGTGCTCGCTCTCCACCGGTATGTACTGGCTCACCAGATCGCCGGCGGTGACGAACTCGGCGATCTGCTCCACGATCTCGGTCTGGGGGGTGATCGGGTATGCAGCGATGACGCCGGGCTTCGCATCCCGGACAGCGGTCGCTACCGCCTTGTTCCCGGTCGCGATCGTCAGCATACCCCGGCCTCCTCGCGGGCGAACCGCTGTAGATTCTGCTCCACTGCCTGCCGCATCTCCTCGATGACCTCCGGCTTTATGTTCTTGAACCGGCCCTGCGCTCCTATGTAGTCCTCAAGCGGCACGGGTCTCCTCATCGCAGCCTTTGAGGGACCGCTTATAGCGAGTTTCCCGTACTCCCTCTCGTAGAGAACCCATGTCCCGGTCCTCACCGCGAGCTTCCCCATCTCGACGGTCTTCTCTGTGGGGTAGCGCCATCCGGGGGGGCAGGGCGCGAGGATATGGATGAACTTCGGCCCCGGTATCGAGAGCGCCTTCTTCACCTTCTTGTAGAGGTCGAGGGGGTAGGCGCTACAGGCGGTCGCCATGTAGGGGGGGTTGTGCGCCTCGACGATGCGATCGAGGTCTTTCTTCGCCGTGGGCTTCCCGCCGGGGGTCGTTGTCGTGCGCGCCCCGAGCGGCGTCGAGCCCGACCGCTGCATGCCGGTGTTCCCGTATGCCTCGTTGTCGTAGCAGATATAGAGGAAATTGGTGCCACGCTCGAGGGCGCCGGAGAGCGCCTGGATACCGATATCGACGGTTCCACCATCACCGGCGTAGACGATTACGTTCGTCTCCTTTCCGAGGGCTTCAAAAGCGTTGCTCATGCCGGAGGCACAGGCGGCGGCAGCGGCAAACGCTATGTTATATACCGGCACATTCATCGCCGTGCCGGGGTAGATCCCCTGGATGACGCTTGTGCAGCAGGCAGGCACGA
>JAAYND010000264.1 GCA_012521035.1 Methanomicrobiales archaeon | reverse complement strand
TGATGAACTCGACCGCCTTGCTCGAATCGAGTATCGCCACCTCCTGCGGGGTGGTGACGATGACCGCTCCGGCTATGTTCGGGGCGAGCTGGGCGATGGTGAGGGCTTCATCCCCGGTGCCGGGCGGGAGGTCGACGACAAGATAATCAAGGTCGCCCCAGCTGACGTCCTCCAGGAACTGCTTGATTGCGGCCATCTTCATCGGTCCACGCCAGATCACGGGGGTGCTCCGCTCCGGGAGGAGGAACGCCATGGATATGGCCGCAAGGTTGCCGGTGATCCTGACCGGTTCGATGATCTTCCCGTCATATGACTGGAGGCGGGCTTCCTCGACGCCGAGCATCTTTGGTATATCCGGGCCGTGGATATCGAGATCGATGAGCCCGGTGTTATAGCCCCGGCTTGCGAGGGCGTAGGCAAGGTTTGCCGATATCGTGGTCTTCCCGACCCCGCCCTTCCCGGAGAGGACGAGGACGACGTGTTTCACGTTGATATTCGCTTTCGGGGGGAGACCTTTTGGTGTACCCACGTTTCTTGGATCATCACACCCGGTTGCAGACGGGCAGCTTGCACAGTTCCCGGAACATGTATCCTTATTTGGTTCATTCGTTTGAGTCATCAGATGTATCCTCCGTGGTATTGTATCCTTCAGTAGAGATGATCTTTGAGCTACTATATATTGGCGGTAAGTGTCACAAAAAGGTATAGTTGATGGCAAGATTATCGCCTGTGGTCGCCGGGATGCTGCTTTTCACGAATGTACCCGCGCCAGATGAGGAAAGGGGGCCGGTACCGCCGCTCTCAGGAATCTTCTCAAGATCCTCGCTGAATCGGGGTCTGAAAATCCCTCTTCCCGATCCTCCTCCAACACCCTTATCTACCCCTGAGTACCATCGCGGGCGGTGGTCACGTCATGAATGGCTATGCAGAGAAGATCCTCCACGTCGACCTTGCCAGGGAGCGAGCGGAGGAGAAACCCTTTCCTGAAGAGTGGAGGAGGACATACATCGGGGGCAGGGGGCTTGGCGTCCGCATCCTCATGGATATGGTCGACCCCGGTATCGATCCCCTCGGTCCTGAGAACGTGCTGGTCTTTGCCACGGGGCCGGTTGCGGGGAGCGGTTTTCCCATGGGGTCGCGGTATGATGTCGTCACCAAATCGCCGCTGACCGGGACCATGACCAGTGCGAACTCCGGTGGGAAGTTTGGTACCAGCATGAAGCGTGCCGGGTATGATGCGATCGTGATCCGGGGGAGGGCCGAGCGGCCGGTCTACATCCTCCTCGACAGCGGGCACGCAGAGATCCGGGACGCTTCAGTGCTCCAGGGGATGACAACAGACGAGACGACGAGGGCACTCCAGGAAGATGTCGATGACCCCGGTCTCAGCGTGGCCTGCATAGGCCCTGCCGGGGAACGCATCGTCCGGTTTGCCGGGATCATCAACGAGACCTCCCGGGCTGCCGGGCGCGGGGGCGTCGGTGCCGTGATGGGGTCAAAAAATGTAAAAGCAGTCGCTGCCAGGGGGAGCGGCCGGATCACCGTTGCTGACCGCGATCGGTTCCTCGCCCTTAAGACCGCGCTTGCAGAAAAGATCCGGGAGAACGCCATATCGGGTGGCGGATTACCCCGGTTCGGGACGGCGGTCCTCGTAAAGATCATCAACGAGAGTTATATCCTCCCGACCCGGAACTTTCAGAGCGGGCACTTCCCTGCAGCTGAGAAAGTCTCGGGCGAACTGATGACTGATACCATCCTCACCGCGAAGGCGGGGTGCCAGGGCTGCATCATCCGGTGTGGTCGCGAGGTTGTTATCGAGGGGAGGGAGATGGCCGGCCCTGAGTACGAGACGATCTGGGCATTCGGCCCTGACTGCGGGATCGACGATCTCGTCGCCATATCGGAGGCCAACGTGCTCGCAAACGACCTCGGACTTGATACGATCTCCACCGGGGCGACGATCGCATGTGCCATGGAACTCTCAGAGAGGGGTTACATCGATGAGGAGATCAGGTTTGGTGATGCAGAGCAGATGCTCGATCTTGTCCGCCGTATCGGCTACCGTGAGGGTATCGGCGATGAGCTCGCGGAGGGTTCCTTCCGTTTCGCAAGGAGGTACGGGCATCCTGAACTCTCCATGAGCGTCAAGCGTCAGGAGCTCCCTGCCTACGACCCCCGGGGGCTACAGGGGCATGGTCTTGCCTACGCCACATCGGTCAGGGGCGGTGATCACGTCTACGGCTACCTTGTCGCCCCGGAAGTGCTCGGCTCGCCTGAGAAACTTGATCCCTACTCAAACGTCGGGAAAGCAGAATGGGTCAAGACGTTCCAGGATCTCACCGCTTTCATCGATTCGTCGGGATCCTGTCTCTTCACATCGTTCCCGCTCGGGGCGGCGGATTATGGGGCTACAGTGTCTGCGGTCACCGGCTACAGGATCGATGCCGGAGAGGTTCTCCGGATCGGCGAGCGGATCTGGAACATGCAACGGATCTTCAACATGAGGGCCGGGTGCACCCGAGAGGATGATACCCTGCCGCCCCGCCTCCTCAAAGAACCGCTCACCGAGGGAGCGCCGAAAGGCCGGGTCTGGGAGCGCGAACCTCTCCTTGATGAGTATTACAGCATCCGGGGATGGGATCGGGAGGGACGCCCCACGCCTGAGAGGCTCAGCGACCTCGGGATCGAGCTGGAGGCGCCCCCCCTCCCATGACCTATTTTTTGATGTGCCACCCGCCCGTCGCCTCAGGGATGGAGTCGATCTCGGGTGAGTAGGGCTTTATATCGAGGACCGGGGTGCCATCGAGGGCGTCAAGCCCCCGGACCACAAGGACGCCGCCGTCACGCCTGATGAGGTCGACGATCCCGAAGCCGATCGGGTTAGGCCGGGCGGGTGACCGCGTGGAGAAGACCCCCCGGCTCCGTGTCTCTCCTGGTGGCCTTGCGAAGAGCTGATCGCGCTCCGCCCGGTCGAGCCAGTAGAGCACGATGAGATGACTGCTCCGCTCAACCCTCTCAAGTCCGGGAGTGTACTCATCAAAGACGTGGATCTCAGCGACCGTATCCGCGAGCCGGCCCTGGCGCGGGGCGTCGCCCCGTTTCCGGTAGGGCGACCGGACGACACCGATCGGGATGCATTCAAACGTGGTCATATCCATTACCTCCTCGCTTTTGCATCGAGAGCCTCGTTGCATAGCCGGTCCGCGATCTGGATATAGGGGTGCTCCCGGGGCACACTCTCAAACCTGACCTCCGCGAAGTCCGCTACCAGGCGCTGCACCTCGCCGGCAAGGGCAGCCAGGTGCTCTTTTTTGATGCGGTATCGGCCGGTGAGCTGGCGCACGACCAGCTCGGAGTCCGACCGGACTAAAAGCCCCTCTTTCGTGTGCGCCCGGGCGGCGCGAAGGCCGTTGATGACGGCGTTGTACTCAGCCACGTTGTTCGTCGCTATCCCGATGTATCCGGCACTGCTGGCGATGATCTCTCCCTCCCGAACGATCACGTATGCCCAGGCAGCATCTCCGGGATTCCCGCGTGATGCGCCATCGGTGTAGAGCGTCACCGTATCGGTTGTCATCTGCGCTGTCTCCTCTGGTGTATCTCTGCAAGCGTCATCTATCGCTTGATCATCCGATCCCTGAGGGGTTATTGGTATCGTTTCTTCGCAGATGGCGTGGCAGTCTGCCGGGTGATGGTGATTTCATGCAAGAAGAGGATCGGCGCCGGGGTGCCAGGGGGATCGATATCTTCGATAGATTTTACTCCGGCCTCGATCAGGGGAATAGACAGGAATGGTCCGGCGCTGCCCCACACAAAAAGAGAGCAGCGGACTGATGATGGAGCCGTAGCGGTAGATCCTGCCCCGGTGGCGAAGGAGGGGGGCGTTCGGCATGAACGTGGCCGGCACTGCGGCCACCATTTCTTCCCCGCGCTCTTTCAGGCCGTGGATCTGGATTCGATGAACTCGTAGAGAATATATGCGCCGACGATGATCAGTCCCAGCGTTACCACGGTATCAAAGGTTTCATCCTTTGCTTCCGGCTTCTCCGCTACGACATAACGTCTTACTTCATCCTGCTCTGCCGGCGTCAGCGAGGTGTGCTGAGACTTGCCAAGTAGATACCGCATTCTTTCGAGTTGTTCGGGTGATAGAG
>JAAYND010000027.1 GCA_012521035.1 Methanomicrobiales archaeon | reverse complement strand
GCGGCGGGGTGCCACCGCTTCGCCGCCGGCCTCTCTCATCGGTCGCGGGCTGCCCGCATCGATGCGGCGGGCGAGAAGAAGCCCCGGTCATGCCTGTTGTTCGCCACGACGCCCGGGGAAGCGGGGTTTGCGGCCGGCAGTACGGATATCCCGCATGTGCACCTCGCCGCAGGAGATAGCAGGGGGTCGGGCGGTCACCGCGCAACCGCCGTGGCCGTAACGCTCGATCGCTCCTGCGACGATCGCATGAAGTGGCATCGTGCGATCCACAGACCGGGGATCACTCAACCCCTCGCGGGATCGCAAAGGTTCCCCGAAAACGTCTCCTGCACGTCTCCTCTCACTCGATAGGAGGCGCGGAAGATTTTCCCACCGGGATTGTACGAGCATCCCTGCTCTGCACTGGAGAATCACGAACATATAGGTGTATTCCCTGATTTTTCCAGGCCAGGAAACGGTGGCAGGCAGACCGCTCTCCCCGGGAAACAGGTATCCTGTCTTTATTCCCCTTTACGGGAGCTACCTTATGAGGGTGTGCATTCCTCCCGAAATGGACTGCTTTATATGGCATCCGACGACACTAACATTATGTTGGTCAATCATCCGGCCACCTCCATGCTGATCGGGCAGGTATCGATCGGTACCGGCTCATGAACACCGCTCATGGGAATCCGCGTGGAACCGGAGGTTTGCGAAGAGATGGGAAGACGATCCGAACAAGGCAGAGAAGAGTAAACTGATTGAGGTGACTATATGATAATTGGAATTATTGGTGGAACCGGGGGCCAGGGTCTTGGGATCGCCCTCCGGTTTGCAGAGGCAGGAGAGGACGTCATCATCGGCTCGAGGTCGCTTGAGAAGGCCCAGGCCGCCGTGGACAGGGTGAAGGAACTCCTCGGCGACGTCAAGAACATACGTGCCATGACGAACCCGGATGCGGCGAAAGCAGCGGATATCCTGGTCCTCACCGTGCCGCTCGAGGCGCAGAAGGCGACCCTGCTCTCCATCAAGGAGGGTGCTGCCGGAAAACCCCTGCTGGACGCGACCGGACCCCTGGAGTCCTGTATTGGCGGATCGGCGACGAAGTACATCGACCTCCCGGAGGGCTCCGCCGCGGAGCGATCCCAGGCGATTCTGCCGGAGGCAAAGGTGATCTGTGCCTTCAACAACATCTCCCAGACCTGGTTCATGCAGCTCGGTGAACCGATCGACTGCGACTGCCTCATCTCCGGCGACGACCAGGCGGCCAAGGACCTGGTGACCCCGTTGATCGAGAAGATCCCCGGCATCAGGGTGATCGACTGCGGCAAACTCGAGCGGGCCTGCATCATCGAGAAGATCACGCCGCTCCTGATCGGTCTCAACATCAAGAACAAGTGCCAGTTCGGCGGGATCCGGATCACCGGCCTCGATCGGGGCCGGGTCTGTTAGTCCCGCCGTCTGACTGCATGGGCTACGTGGTTTCTGGTAGAAGGACGGGGAACTCCCTGATTTTTGAAGGCCCCTCGCGGTCGTCATCAAGGTAGCGGATATCTGGTTCTTCCCCGGTGATAAGAAAGAGGGATCCCACGATCCTGAACCTCGCCGCTACCTGCCTCAGTGGCGAAGGCCAGGGTCGGCCCGGGACTGGATCGATGAGCGATGGGGATAGTCGATCGGTGAGTGCCCCCGAAGAGACCCCATGATTTATCACCACACCCGCCCATGCGCACCCGATGCCTCACTTCGACCTCTTCTTCAAGACCGAAGAACTGCGGCGGAGGCTTGAACCGCACCTGGGGCTCATCCCGCCGTTCTTCGAGTTCACCGTCCGGACGGGCACCCCGGAGGTCCGCTACTTCAACCCGGACGATCCCATGTGGAAGGGCTTTCCCTTCCCGGTCCCTAATGGGACCGTCTACGTCTTCGATGACGAGATACCCGCCCGGGCGCTCGGGGGCGCGATGCAGAACCGGGCGAGCATCCGGGTCCGGGCCGGGGATACGGACGACGAGGTGGTTATCCTCCGGATCTGGCACGAGATCCTGCACGCGGTCGGGCAGCCGGCAGACGATATGGTCAGGAGAGCCAGTGAGTGGCAGAGTGTCTCTGAGCGGATGATGTGGGCTGCCTGGCAGTCGCTCTCCCGACCGCTCGACGTGCCGTTCTGGCACCGGAAGTTCTACACCTGGCTGACGGAGCGGGCGGCGAGCGGGGTGGGGGGGAGGTAGGGGTCACGGGTACACGCTACCGGCGGACGCGGTATCCGGCTGCCGTGAGGATACGGATGAAGGCGCCGTCCCATTCCGCACCTCGGAGATGATCCAGCGCCGGCTGCACCTCCTCCCAGAGCCGACCGAGCTCTTCGGTCTCCGGGATCAGCGCTGTCTGATACGTCACACGGCCGGCCAGCCCCCCCTCCGAATCAAAGACGAGCATGCGACAGCAGTACTCGCGGCAGAGGGCGGGGCGTGTCAGGTGGACCGTGCACCACGCCTTTCCTGTCTCGTCGTCGAACCTCAGGAAGAAACACGCGCCCGGCAGCCCCTCGATGCTGCTCCTGTTCTCGAAGAGGGCGGTTTTGTCCGGATCGACCCGCACCTCTTCTGCATCCCCGGTATAGTGGTTGTGCACGACAAATGTGTAGTCGCCACGCTCCTCGATGACCCTGTAGACATCCCGCATGTGGGTGCAGCACCCGCCGCACTGGCAGCACCTATCGGCGATGGTGCCCCCCTCCCCGGGTGGTCGGCATGCTCATCATTCGATCTTTTCCGCCGCAGGAGTATAATACCTGGCCGGGTCGCCGGTTATCGGTACGTCGATGCTGATCGTGGCGCAGGGGAGCCCTCCTCCGGGCGCGGATGGCGGAAGAGAAAACCCTATCCCTCTCCCGGGAGAGAACTTCCTGCTGGAGGGCGCCCGATGAAGATCCCGAAGAGTACCTTTGACCGCATGGCAAAAAACATGGCCGACCGTGAACGCCTCCTCTCGCCCCGGGCGACCCGGAACGCCGATTACCTCCGGCGATCCGGCCACAGGGTTGAGGAGCCGATCATCAGGCCGCCGTTCTCCCGGGACGCTGACCGGATCATCCACTCAAAGGCCTACTCGCGCTACGTCGACAAGACCCAGGTATTCTACCTCGTCGAGAACGATCATATCACCCACCGCGTCCTCCACGTCCAGCTCGCCTCAAAGATAGCAAGGACGATCGGGCGGGCGCTTGGCCTGAACGAAGACCTGATCGAGGCGATAGCCCTCGGCCACGACATCGGCCACGCCCCCTACGGGCACCTCGGGGAGGAGATCCTCGACGTTCTCTGCCGGGAGAACGGGATCGGCGGGTTCCGGCACAACGTTCAGAGCGTCCGGTTCCTCGATACCGTCGAGGACTGTGACCTCACGGTGCAGGTGCTCGATGGGATCCTCTGTCACAACGGCGAGGTGCATGACCGGTCCCTCAAGGTTGAGGGCGAGGCAGACTGGGACTCATTTGCGGAAAAGTTAGAGAAGATCGAGGGCGGAGGTGACGCGCTTCCCTGTACCGCCGAAGGATGCGTCGTCAGGTGTGCAGACAGCATATCATACCTCGGCCGCGACCTCGCGGATGCCCTTGAGGTCGAGGTCATTGGTGAGCGGGATCTCGCAGAGTTCCCGGAGAACTGCATCGACTTCTTCAGTATCGCCGGAGGGGAGGCGTTCTATGAGATCAACCGGCAGGTGCTCGACGTCCTCATCAGGGATATCATCGCGGTGAGCTATGATTCTGACTGCATCGCCTTCTCTGATGAGGCCTCGGCGTCTGTGAAGGCCTTCAAGGACTTCAATATGG
>JAAYND010000315.1 GCA_012521035.1 Methanomicrobiales archaeon | reverse complement strand
CTGCTTTACATCAATTTCCCTCAAGGTATCTCCCTCCACAAAGTTCATGTATCAAGTTTTCAACGTCGCTGTGCCAAATCCCGGCGCGGCGGCCGTGCTTCTCGTCAAAGAGGATTTGTAGCGGTTTCCCGCGCGACTCCTCATCGAACGCAATCCGCGCGTAATCATCCCCGCAAACCCTGCGTATTACGATTGCGGTTTGCTGGGAGATCGGAACCCCGGATACCAAAATGTGGGCGCCTGTTCCGCTGGACGATACCCGCCCGATCGGGTCTTTCCCGGTTATCGCTCGGAGCGTGAACCATGAGCGCAAAACATCAAACGCGCGGTTCGAATCTATGTCAATCGTCACCCTCATCGAATCCCTCCCTGAGAACATCTGGAACCCGGGCAGGTCTACCAGATGCGCGGATTAATTCATCGGCGTCGGCGCTCAATTCGTAGTAATACGTTTTCCTGCCTTTGTCGAGTCTAATTGTGTAGAAAATTTCACCGACGGGGACGTTAACCTCGTCGGGGTCTATCGGTGTTGCGGTCGCCGTCGCCAAATCGTCCGGGTCTATCACCGACACCGGAAGGTTCGTGATCTCCTGCACGGCGCGCGCGAGTTTCCGCGCAACCGACACCGTTTCGCGGTGGTTGGCGCGGGCGTTTTCTCGTCCCTTGTAGATTCGCCATACCTTAACATCAATCGTAGTTGTTTTTGGCTTGCTCATTTCAATCCCTCGTACTTCCACCGGCGGAAACAATATCTATGTAATAGTCGTCGTCGTCGCCGTCGTCGTCACCGTCGTCACCGTCACCGTCGTAACCGTCGCCGTCGTCACCGTCGTAACCGTCGCGCTCGTTCCCCCCCCATTCGGGCGCTTCGCCCTTTGTGCGATTATCATATTCACGGCGGCTGATTGATTCGCCGGTTTCTAGGTCGAGATACCGCCGGGCGCTGCCCGGGATTCGCTCGTATCTGCTTGGGTCGCTGATGTCCCGCACCGTCTCACCTCATCTTTTAACCGTTTGTGTGCGTTTGAGATCACACGGCAATATACGCACGCGCGCTTATTCAGCGTTTCCTCACATCTGCACGGGCCGTCTTTGAGCGTCGACGCCCGGGAGCGGGCGATTGCACGCCGCATAACCGGCAATCCCAAATCGAGAATGTCTATAGCGTCGTCGATGAACTCGTAATTCATCCCCTCGGCGCGCGCCCGGTCTAGGTTCGCCCGGGTGTCTCGTATCACTGTGCTTAACATCTCGTCGGGGGTCATGTCGAACGCCGAGCGGCATATTAACCGCATCGTCGCCGGTAGTTTCTGGGACACCCGACCGATTATTTTTACTCGGTCGTTCAAGGTCTAAAACCTCCAAAAATTGTTAGTAGTGTTTCGGGTCAGACCGCTACACGGTAAAAACCCTCGTCGTTGAGAACGACGGTTACGATCATCCCGGGTTCCGGGAGTTTGCCATATTTGTTTACGAATTGGGCCAGTTTGAACTTCTTGTTGCGCCAAGTCCCGATGCCCGCGGGAAGGGTGAACGTTTCCACGAATTCGTCGGAAGTTTCCTTAACCTTGATGGAGAGTTGAATCACTTCCCGGTTCGGGTTTTTAGCCTTTTCCCCGAATACTTCCCCGGCGGTCGATTCCTCGATGCCGTTAATTTCGCCAGTGAACGATTCTTTGTTTGAGTTCAGCATTTCCAGTTGCTTTTCCATCCGTGCCCTTATTTCTTCAAGTCCCATTTTTCATTCCTCCTGTGCAGTTTCCGTTTTCAGCGTTTCGAACAGTTGTCGGGCGGTATATTCCGCTCGCGCAATCTCACATAGTCGGTCATTGTTTCCGATGGATGCCCCGAACGCGAAAAACATCCACTGTGCGTCAACCGTATCGAGATCCTCGTACTCAATGTACTGGACGATGTCCCGAACGCACCCGCTCTTATCGAGGCCACACCGCACAACATCGCTCCCCGGCTCGTTCCAGATTTTCAGGTTCTTAACGACAATCTGCGTTACCCGACGTATCAGGAAGCGCGCGCGGCTCTCGGCGATTCCGAATTCGTAGAGAAATTGATTTTTTGGGGTATCACTCATTTGACTTCCCCCTAATGTGTGCTCGGATTGCTGCAAGTTCCTCGGCGCTCATCTGGTCGATTGCGGCTTTGACCGCGCGGCGCTCCTCTGCTCTCGCTCGCTTCTGCGATACTTCCCGAAAGTAACGCATCCGTGCATCCAACTTTGACCGCACCCGGTCGATTGCGGATTCGGACACCTATAGGTCTCTGGTTGTCAGGATAGAGGCGTGGTTCAGTTCGTTGAGTCGGGCTTTGACTTCGACCAGAACGGAATCTAGTTCTTCCAGTCTACTGATCGGATTTGCTTCTTCGCTCATTCGTTCTAACTCCGTTTTTCGGTTTCGGGGCGCTCCCCTTCAGCGTCCCGCAATACTAGATACGTCGTATAACTATATAAATCGTCCGGTTTCGCATTCAGTTTCACCCGGGCGCGGGTGCGGGTTTCGCTCGTCTCGTTGGTGT
>JAAYND010000263.1 GCA_012521035.1 Methanomicrobiales archaeon | reverse complement strand
TTTTTCTTTGATTCTGAGAGGGCACGGAGGTTACTCCAGAGGGTGTAGTTCACCATCTGGAGTACTTTGGAGTACACATCCTTCAGGAACGGGTTCTCCTCTTTTAGCGTGACAATCTGTGCCTGCGTCTCCTGCATTGTCAGGGATGAACCGTTCTCACGCGCAGTGTTACATTCTTCAAGGAGCGTGTTATAGAGCCACCTGCAGGTATCGAGTGCGACATTCAACCGTGCCTCAGTGGTTGCGTCGGGATACGCTCGATATTTGTAGGAAATGATCACTTTACTTCTTTTCCTAGGACTCTACATACCTATAAGAGAATACCCAACTAAATATAGTTATCATACTGAAGAAGGGGCGCCGCTTTCATCCCCACCCTGAAGGATGGGGACTTCCCGCTCCGCCCCTTCAACCCCGCGAGTTAAACTCGAAGACTTACTTCACAAGCGGTCTTGCCATAACAGTAGACCTACGACCCCGCACCCACACAACTCAATTGCCACCGGGGTACAGGCTCCATAGAGAAGCCTGGAGAGAAACCAGGAGGACTGTTGGCGACGATACAGAAGAAAAAACCGACCCCGGGAGAGGAGATAGATTACTTCCTGGAAGTGATGAAGCCCGATACTCCAATACCTCATAATATCTCCTTTTTTGATGCTACATTATTAAGCCCCTGCCGGCACCTGATCATTATACAGCACTGTCCGCACAGATACAGCACTGTGCGGACAGTAGAAAAGAGATGAAAATCATGTCACGAAAGAAGAAAAAATCTCAATACGGGCGCAAACGTCGAAGAATGAATATCACTATCTCAGATCAAGCATATGTATTTCTCAAGAACCAAGTCCCTAACGCTTCTAGATTCATAGATAGGCTGATAAAAGATGTCGAGAAAGGAGTTACCAGCATATACATTGCTGTATCCCCAATCGGAGACGCCGCCAACAGGACTCGAACCTGTGACATGCTGGTTAACAGCCAGCCACTCTACCAACTGAGTTATGGCGGCACACAAGTGCTCTATAATGTCTCCCCTGAACCGTATTAAATATTACGGGAATTCTCCTCCTTGATAGCCTCAAGGAGTGCGATCAACTCATCGACCCGCGCCTCCAGCCCGCCGAGGAGATCGGCCGCCTGTTCCGTAGCCACCGCGCCGGCCGGCGACGCGCGGATATAGCCCTCCTGCTCGAGGATCCGTAATGAGTAGCGAACCCGGTGGTAGGGGAGATCCAGAACCTCGGAGAGCTTCATAATACCGATGGGCTGATACTCCACGACCGCCCGGATCACCTCGAGATGCCGTGACGCAAGTTCGATCTCAGATCTCAACTTCGCAAGCATAGGACACGCGCGCTAGGGTTGCTCATTCAGCCAGACCTTTGTCCGACGATACATCTTCCGGAACGCGACCGAGGAGATCGCCCCCGCAATGACGAGGATGACACCGACCCAGAGCCCGATGGAGCTCGTGGGTGCAAACCGGAAGAGGATGAAGACACCCATAGCGAAACAGAGGATTATGATGTTTAGCATGACCGTCAGCACGATAAATTTGCCCTTGAAAGCCTCTCTGGCTGCCTCATCCATCATTCATACTTGAACGTGGTGGTAAAAGTACTTGTGGTTTCAACAGGAGAGTTGATAAAGTGAATATACTGGATTCTGCTATCCGGGATGCCGGAGCAGCAGCATACGTGGTCTACGGCTCATCCGCGGATGCCGATATGCGTTACCTGACCCGGTTCCGCACCACCGACCCCGTGGTCTACGTGAAACGACCCGACGAGCGCGGAATACTCGTCATCCCGCAGATGGAATACGAGCGAGCAGTCCGCGAGTCATCCGCCGCGGTCATAACCCGCGCCGATGCCGGCTACCTGGAGTACCTCAAGGCCGGAGAACCACTCTGGCGCGCAACCGCCCACATGATCGCAGACCTCGCCGCCGGCCCCGCCCTCGTTCCCGCAACCTTCCCGCTCGCCCTCGCCCGGGAACTCGAGTCGTTCCATCCGGTCATCCTCGATGTCGCAGGAACGGTCGGAGGAATGCGTGCAGTCAAGACACCAGATGAACTTGAACAGATACGCGCGGTGCAGCGCGCCACCGAGGCGGCGATGGACCGGGGGATCGCACTCATCCGCGACTCCACCCCGAAAGCCGGCATCCTCCACCGGAACGGCCAGCCTCTCACTGCCGAGACCGTTCGGGCGGAGATGCATATCCATCTCCTCACAAACGGTTGCCGGGGAGCTGACACCATCGTCTCATGCGGCCCCGACACCGCCCTCCCGCACAACCAGGGTAGCGGACCGCTTCTTGAGAACGAACCGATCGTCATCGACATCTTCCCGCAACACGAACTCACCGGCTACTACGCTGACATGACCAGGACGGTGGTGAAGGGCGAACCCACCTCTGCGATCCAGGAGATGTACGAAGCTGTCCGGGAGGCAAAGGCCCTCAGCGCATCACATATCCGCGCCGGAGCCCCCGGATCCGATCTCTATACCGCTGTAGTAGACTTCTTCCACGACCGGGGCTACGAGAGCGGCACGCAGGGGTTCGTCCACAGCCTCGGTCACGGTGTCGGCCTTGAGGTACACGAAGAGCCCTCGCTCGGCCCGAAAGGTGGCGCACTCGTCGCTGGAAATGTCATCACAATCGAGCCCGGACTCTACTACCCTGGAACCGGCGGCGTCCGCCTTGAGGACATGGGCGCGGTGACAGAGACCGGGTTTGACCGGTTCACCAAATACGAAGAGAGACTGATAATATGATCATGAACGACGAAATCTACGACGCTTACCATGAGGCAGGAACCCTGGCACACAAAGTGCTCCATCGGGGCGCAAACCTCGTGAAAGAGGGGGCGAGCATCCTTGAGATGGTCGAGGAGACCGAAGGCCTGGTAATAGACGAAGGTGCAAACCTCGCATTCCCCCTCAACATCTCCCTGAACGAATCAGCAGCTCACGACACCGCCATGCCCGGGGACGAGAGAATGTTTGCCGCGGGCGACCTCGTCAAGGTCGACCTCGGTGTGCATGTCGACGGCTACATCGCCGACACCGCCCTGACCGTCGACCTCGGTGACCACGCAAAACTCGTGGAGGCGTCCCGGGCGGCCCTTGATGCAGCGATCGCCATCGTCCGCCCGGGTATCACCGCCGGGGAGATCGGGACAGTAATCCAGGCGACCATCGAGGAGCACGGATACATACCGGTCGCAAACCTCACCGGGCACGGCCTCGGCCACTACGACCTCCACGCAAAGCCGACCATCCCGAATATCGCGATGAGCGGCGGTGCCGTCATTGAGGAGGGCATGGCCTTTGCGATCGAGCCCTTTGCTACCACAGGATCAGGAAGGATATCTGAAGCGGCGCGCGTTGAGATCTACCAGCAGATCGCAGCCCGACCCGCCCGCCTGCCATCGGCGAAGCGGATACTTGAGACGGCAAGACCAAGGAGAGGCCTCCCGTTCGCTCGCCGATGGGTCCCCGGCGATAAGGTTGATATCGGGCTTATGAACCTGGTACGATCCGGGATTCTCCATCCCTTCCCGGTGTTAAACGACGTTCCGGGGTCATTTGTCTCACAGACGGAACACACCCTGATCGTCACGGCCGATGGCTGCGAGGTCACCACCCGATGAGGTATGCTTATTGATGACGCGCGCTAATATGTCTGCTCAGATATGACCACCGATACGGGTACGCGTGACGTCATCGCTGTTATGGAGCTCCTGCTCACCGCGGAGATATTCAACCGGAACCAGGATCTCGACATCAACGACCTTCATCCACGCTGCCGGGAGTTCTTTGGTGCCGGGAGCGGCGGGAACCCCGAGGTGAAGCGCCCGCTGATCGTAAGCGAGGGAGCGATCAAGAAGGCACTTGGCGCTCCGGATACCGTCTGCCAGGCCATCCGTCAGAACCCGTTCGTCGGTTACGACGAGTTCGGGCAACGTCTGAACCTGCCCTCACTCGACGTAGCGGCGGGGTGGTTCCTCAAGAAGGGCGGAGGACCACGAGTCGAGGAGAACCCCGCTCTGGCCTTTTTCCTTGAAGGACGGGATGGAATCCAGGTCCGGTATCAGGATGTCCGGGCGAGAAACCCCCGATTTGAAGATACAAAGGAGTACGTAGAGGCGAAGGTCTCCCGGATCGTCGGGGAGAGCGAGGAGATGCGAGAGGCCCGCGACCTGATCATCATCTGTGCGCCGGATGAGGTTGAGTTCTCACTCGATAACCTGGTCTGCACCCCACGGCAGGAAGAGATCATACGAAAGATCGGCGTTGCCCTCGATCACCAGGATTTCTTACAACAACAGAGGATCTACGAGTTCGGACGACTCCTCTTCGTCGGCCCACCCGGCACCGGGAAGACGTCGCTTGCGCTCGCGATGTCCCGGGAACTCCACATGCCGGTGCTCGAGGTCCGCCTCGCGATGGTCACCTCCCAGTACCTGGGCGAGACCTCAAAGAACATCGACCGAATCTTCGATCTCGCAAAGAAACTCGCTCCCTGCATCCTCTTCATCGATGAGTTTGATTTCGTCGCAAAGACCCGGGTCAGCGACGACCACGGCGCGATGAAGCGCGCGGTGAATATGCTCCTGAAGAACATCGACCAGATCAGTTTCGTGAAGAACGGCGTCCTCCTCATCGGGGCGACGAACCATCCCCGCATCCTCGATGAAGCGGCCTGGCGGCGGTTCGACGAGGTGGTGGAGTTTCCGCTCCCGGATCTCGCCATGCGACAGGCGATCCTTGAAAAGATCGCCGCCGCAATCGACTGCAACTGCAACTTTGCAGATCTTGCGGTGGAGACTGAAGGGTTCTCGGGCTCCGATCTACGGATGATGATGAAGGAAGCGGTGATATCGGCGCTGATGGACGACCGGCACCACATCGATGCGGCGGATATCGAACAGGGTCTCCTCAGGGTCGAGGAGCGCAACCTCATCCGCGACACCGGATATTGATATGCAGATAACGCTGCTCGGGACGGGGGACGCCATAGGAACGCCGAAGGTGGGGTGCGACTGCGAGACCTGCCGGACGATGGCGGCGGCAGGACAGATGAGACTTCGAACCTCCCTCCTCGTCGAGATCTCGGGCAAGTACATCCTGATCGAGTCATCGCCGGACCTGCGCCAGCAGCTCCTCCGTGCCTGCTCACCCCATATCGATGCAGTCATCTGGTCACATGGCCACTATGACCATTTCATCGGGTTTGGAGAATTTTACCGGGTGCAGAAGATCCCGCCGGCCTACGCCGCGCCTCCAGTGATGGACTACTGCTCCCGTTACCTTCACTTCCTCTCGTTTGAGAAGCACCCGGTACCGGTCTATGAGCCGTTCAACCTCCTCGGCACAACCATAACGCTCTTTCCTGTGAACCACCCCCCGGTCTACACCTGCGGACTCCTGATCGAGTATGAAGATGTCACGGTCGCCTATACATCGGATACGCGGGCAGATATCCCGGAGAGGAGTCGCGACCTCCTCTGTAGCGCCGATATCGATCTCCTCTTCGTGGACGGCATAGCCCCCGAGGGCTACAAAATCGATAAGCACATGAACTACACCGAGGCGATCAGGTTCGCTCATGGCGTCGGGGCGCGGGACTACCGGTGCGTCCATATGAGCCACCTGGTCCCGCCGGGGATGCCGCACGCCGGGTATGATATGGAGACGTTCTGCTGGTGAGCAGATCACCCATACCTATATACTCCTCCCAGAACCAAACATAAGTGCATATGGTCATGAAACTCAAACTCCTGGAATTAACCGACAATAAAGCCCGGATCCTCTTTGAAGGCGAAGGCAACACCTACATAAACGCGCTCGCATCCGAGCTCATCAACGACCCCGAGGTGGATGTGGCGCAGCACCGGCAGGTGTTCCAGTTCTCGGACCCCGAACTGGTCGTCACCACGATCGGCGGCCGGCCCCCTCTTCTTGCAATCACCGATGCAGCAAAGCGACTCTCCGGTCACGCCGGCGAACTCCTCGAGCAGATGAAA
>JAAYND010000026.1 GCA_012521035.1 Methanomicrobiales archaeon | reverse complement strand
GGATCGGGTGATTCGACCACGAGTTGTTTCAGCTGGGGCATCTACTCTCCTTTGATGAATCCGGACGCAAGCAGGGCAGAGCCGACTGCGCCGATGTACTGTGAGTAGGGCGGGACGATGACCTCGGTCTGCAGGAGCTGACCCATCGCATAGACCAGCCCCTCGATCAGCGAGGTGCCACCGACCATGATCACCGGCTCCTTGATATCGATCTCCTGCAACTGTTGTTCAAAGACCTGTTCCGCAACGCTGTGACAGGCTGCGGCCGCCACATCCTCCCTTGAGCTCCCGCCGGCGAGGGCGTTCACCAGGCTCTGTGTCCCAAAGACGATACAGTAACTGTTCATCGGGACGTTCTTTGCCATACCATTCATGGCAAGCGGGCCGAGCTCGGTGATATCCACACCGAGGCGCTTTGCGGTCATCTCCAGGAACCGACCGCTCGCACCGGCGCAGATGCCACCCATCGTGAAGGTTCCCGGTATACCATCGATGACGCTGATCGCCTTGTTGTCCATACCACCTATATCGATGACGGTCGAGGCACCTCGCTGATGGTCAGCGAGGTAGACAGCGCCCTTTGAGTTCACCGTCAGTTCCTCCTGGATGAGGTCAGCCCCGAAGTGTTTTCCGATCAGGAACCGTCCATACCCGGTGGTGCCGATAGCCTGGATATCATCACGGGTAAGGCCCGCCATCTCAAGCGCGTCTGCAACCACACTCTCGGCGCTCTTGATCACCTCGGTCGTCGGGTGCCATCCGGTGCCGACGATCTCGTTGTCCCTCATCACGACAGCCTTTGTGGTGCTCGAGCCCGAGTCGATACCCATCGTGATTCCGGACTGTTTCTCACGGGCGAGGAGCGCCCTCCGCCGGGCGATGGTGGTCAGGGCTTCCATCCGTGTGAGGAGGGTACCTGCGGTCGTCCGCTCGGTGAATGAGTAGCTCACCACCGGGAGTTTTGAGTGTTCCGGGATATAACGCCGGAGTTCGTTCCTGACGATCGCCGCCTCGGCACACCGGAAGCAGGTGCCTATGAAGACCCCGTCGGCGTCCACCTTCCCATCCACGAGTGCCATACCCCGGGCGATCATCAACTTCAGGTCAGCGCTCCGGACATCAAGCCCGAACCCCTCGACCGCCCGCTCGACGTCGGCGAGCATGATATCGGGGAAGAAGACCTCCGCGCCAACCGACTCGGCAGCGTCGTAGATCTCCTTCTGGACACCGCTGTACTCGGGTCCACAGGAGAGCTGGGCGATCCGCACCTTCCGGCTCACGCTTCTTCACCCCCGTTTGAGAGACTGTCGAGGAATTTCTTGATGGCCGCGACGAACTGCACACCTTCTTCATCATCGGTGGGGTACTTCAGCTCCAGGATCGGTATACCGCTCTGGCGCAGGGAGAAGAGGATCAGTTCGTCGGTGCGGGCGCACCCCATGCACCCGAACGCGAGGTCAGCCTCGGTCACGATGACCGCGGCCTCCGCCTCCTCGATGAGGGGACCGTATATTGCCATCCGCCCCCGCACGCCTGACGGCACCTCGACAGCCGCATACTTCAGACCGCGTTTCGGCTCTTCGGGCGTGATCTGCAGGGGAGGCGAGTCGATCCCGGCGGTCTGTATCCTCTCTCTGATACCGAGGGCTGCACCGAGCGGCTTATGGCCGAATCGAGCCACAAGATCGGAGAGAATAAGGCTCGTTGCAGGATAGATAAACACCTTTGCCATTGAATTCAGGACTCCTCGTCTATAAGTTCTTGTAATCGTCGGATATCAAGTCCGGGTTTCTTCCCGGGTGGTAGCGCCGCCTCCGGCACCTCGTCCCCCCGTTCGAGGGCCTGGAGGCCGTGAGTGATGTAGCGGAGGAGCCGGAACTCTCGTTCGTGGCCGAGGTAGCCCGGCCGCGCTCCGCCGAGGTTCGCCCGGCACCGCCGGGGGTCCCCGGGCGGGAACCCGCGATCCTTGATGAATATATGACTCGGATCGAACGAGCGGATCTCGGCGATGAGGCGATCGACAGCCTCGGGCTCCCCGGTCACCTGGAGCCCGAAGCACGTCTCTTTGATCAGGACGCCAAAAGAGACCTCATACGCCCTGAGCGCAAGCTCGCCCGGGGTCATGTGCGGTGACTCGACAAAGACGTATTTGGTCACCGTCCCGACGTAGCCCGGTACATACTCTGTCAATCACCTCACCTCCCTCACGTACACCGTCATACCTTCGCGCATCCCTTCGAGTTTCTCCGCATCGAGCACCCGTCCGATGATGTTTGTGCCAGTGAGCGGCTCGGACGTCGGGCCGAACTCAGCGTTTGGTGTGGCCCGGACGCCGACCATACCGGCGCCTCTTCGTGAGTCGTTCGTCATCGCGAGGGTGAACGCCGGCACCTCACCTGTGGGAACGTTCTCAGGGATGATCCCGATACCCTTCCCGATCTTCGGTTTGAAGAGAGAGACATCCTCAAACCGGAATATGAGCGGCATCTTTCCGACATCATGGTGCTTGAGCCCGGTCGCCTCGCGGAAGATCGTGACCGATCTCGGTGCCGCCGCCTCATCGAGGGTGATACTGATGACGGCCTCCGGCGACTCTGTCGCAACCTCGACCGTGCCGGCAGCGAGCACCTCGAGCGTCGTCGCAGGTGTCTGACCGATCACTATCCGGTCTTTCCCGGTCGCGTCGCACGTGAGGGTGATACCCCTCCGGTCGGCGACAGCCTCCGCCTCCGCAAGTGTAAAGCCGATCAGATCCAATTTCGCGGGTTCAGCCCTGATAGAGAAGAGATCACCATCTGCGGCAAACCGCACGAGTTCGATACCCTGGAGCACCTGTCCGACAACGGTATGCGCCGCGCTTGCCGATACACCCTGTGTGTAGATGTAGACCGCTCCGGAGGATTTGCCGGCGGTCCTGACCGTTATGGCTCCCTCGAGCCTTGGACCTGAGAGCTCCAGCGGAACCTTCGCCGGGACCAGGTGCGTATCGGCGACATGGGTGCTTGTCGAACGGCCCACTCTGAACCGGCCATCTTTCACGGAAAGAAGAAAATGTTCGACGCTCCGGGCGGATCCAGTATCTATATCCTCGCTCCCCCAACCCTGCACTGCGGCCTCCACGTAGGAGACGACCTGCATACCATCCTCGAGCGGGAGATCTCCATCCCTGGTGACGACGACGTGCGAGCGGTCGGCACGCCTGAATATTCGCTCGACAGCGGTGATCCGGTCACCGGTTCCGATACGGTCGAGGAGCCCTCTACCGGTGACTACCCGGCCGATGATGCCACCATCTGCTGCGGCCCCATGGTCGGCGGTATGCCTCATGCGCGAGAATAGCAGGTAGGATCGCCCGGGGTCGTAGCCACCACACCCGAGTATGACATCGCCACGCTCATAGCGGCCTGGACTCCGTGCCGGTCGGAGATCTGATTCAAACGGGCCGAAAGCAGCGGCGTAGCGATCCTGCCAGTGTAACCGGAGCTTCTCAGCGAGCCCTGGCTCAAAAATCCGGGAGATCAACGCGGGATCTGCCACTTCGATGACCATATCTCCGGCCGTCGTGACCAGCCGGACCTCCTGCGACTCGGCCTCCTCCTCGTGCACTGGCCTGATGACGGCGACGCTGAACCGGGGATCCCGGTCGGGGAGGAGGTCGGAGAGTTGGGCTCCCTCCGGTATCTGAACACGTTTTTTGTCCAGGAGAACCTCCATTATCCACACCTCAGGGGGCGCCCGCCCCCATCACCTTCCGCTCCTCCTCGGTGAGGTGGGCAAGCACTTCCTCGGTCGGCCCCATCTTGATGATCTTTCCGCCGCGCATGAGGGCCACCCGGTCACAAATGTCCCTGACAAACTCCATGTCGTGCGAGACGACGATGAACGTCTCATCCATCTCCTCGCGGGCATGGAGGATAGAGTGTTTCACATCGACCTTCGTGATGGGATCCATCGTGCCGGTCGGTTCATCGAGAACCACAAGCAGGGGTTCACGGATGAGAACCTGAGCGAGCGCCACCCGGTGTTTCTCGCCCTCAGAGAGCTGGTCGGGGCTGCGATCAAGGATCTCGCGGCTCTTCTCGGGTGTAAATCCGGCCATCCCGAGTGTGATTATAGCCTTTCTCATAGCGAGTTCCTTCGGGAACTCGAGTCCGATCGCATCGGTGAGGTTATCGAGAACTGTCCTGTGCGGATAGAGACCGAACTCCTGGTGGAGGAGACCGATGTAACTCTTCGCCCGCCCCCGGTGCTCGATGCCGGGCCTGGTCATATCGACCCAGTCATCCCCAACCCGGACATTCATCTCGCCGCTCGTGGGTTCAAGAATCCCCGATATGATCCGGGAGAGCGTGGTCTTGCCGGCTCCGCTCTTCCCTATGATCCCGAAGATCTCCTGTTCGCTGACATCGAAGGAGACACCATTGACGGCCCTGACCACGCCCCGGTCGACCGAGAGGTATCGTTTCACTACATCCCTTGCGACTACAATCTTCTCACCGACATCCGCGGTCTCGTACTGCGCGGTGTCGCTGTAGTCCTGCATGAACCGCTCGATAACTTCGTTTGGCTCCCCGATGGCCAGGATCTTCCCATCCTCAAGGAGGATGGCGCGGTCGGTGACGTCCTCGATGACACTTGAGAAGTGTGACGTCACCACCATCGCCATATCGTTTACCTGTGCGCTCTCGACGAGCATCCGGTGGACGAGCGTCGCGGTCTCTGGGTCGAGGGTACCTGTCGGTTCATCCGCAAAGAGCATGAACGGGTCTTTGGCGAGCTGCCGGGCGAGAACCACCCGCTGTTTCTCGCCGCCGGAGAGATCTCGTGCGATGTGCATCATCCGGTGGGAGAGTCTGACCTGATCGATGAGGTCGGCGGCTCTGCTGACTGCCTTCTCGCTCGGGTACCCGATATCATCGAGTGCCCGCAGGACGTTCTCGATCACCCGGTCGTCGCCATAGAGGGCGAACGTCCGCTGGAACATGATGGCGGTCCGCCTCATGATCCGCCGTTTCATCGGTGCGCCTTCTTCCGTCCAGAAATCGACATCCATCGGTTTGAGTTCCGCGCCGCAGACCGGGCACGGTTTCCCGGCTCCGCTCGGGACACCGACGTAGTCGCACGCACCACAGGCGGCGATATGATAGACGATCGAACCTTGCGATGGGGGCTGGTCCACGCCCCTCATAAGGTGCATAAGAACGGTCTTGCCGGCTCCGCTTCTCCCGATAATGCCGACTGTTTCGCCCTCTGCCACCTCGAAGTTTATATCTTTGAGTACAATGTTCCCATTGAACTCCATGCAGAGGTCCTTAACCGTAATGAGTGGGGTCATCTTGAGCTCCTCGTTAAACTAATCTTCTCGTTGTATCATATTAGAGTTTATATTGTTGCACTTTTCCCGGGTCGCCGTGGTATCCTTGAGGAGTTTTGCCACGATACCGGGCACCTCGCTGACATCCCGGATCACGAGGTCAGTGTTTGCATAGAGTATGCCGGGCTTTGTGTCAGACTGCTGTTCGGTGAGTATCGCCAGATCTGCTTTCTGGAACGCCTTTAGATCGTTGATAGCATCCCCTATCATAACAACTTTGTCATACTGTTCCTGGAGCTCCTCAACGATCCGGGCCTTCATCGAGGGGGTGGCGACACCGTAAACGCGCTCCCGGGGTATGCCGAAGTAATCGCCCATCCGTTCGAGCTTGGTGACACGGTCTCCCGATGCTATGTATACAGGGACGCCCATCCGGTGTAACTCGCTGATGGCCTCCTGTGCACCCCGAAACGGCCTTCCCCCGGTCGTCACCGTGAATTCGATACCCGGGAGATCCAGGTTCAGTATGACACCACTGTTCATGGCGACGACCGTCTCCTGCTTGCAGCAACTCCAGACCCTTCTGATGCAGGCCTGCATATCGCTGATGCGAGCCTGCCGATCGGTATAGAGGATCTCTGCGACATCATCTGCGGGGACGATCTTCTGGGAGCAGGAGACTCCAAACCCGATCGACTGCTCCTGCAGGTAATTGGAGAGGAGCTGGTCGGGCGGCGCATCGATGACGCTCCGGGAGCGGAGGTGAAGAAGGACAAGAACCCGGCCTTCATCCGCAAACGTGAGGGGTATCGTCTCAACTTCGATCAGCATCTCGTCCTGGAGGAGATCACGTGCTACACGGTACGTTCGGAGAAGTGTACCCGCGCTATCAAATACAACGGCAACCGACATTTGTTTTCACGTCAATAAATCTATGTAGTCTCTGATCATCTTTTGAATAGAGATCTATGGTACTGAGTGAGACGGCAGAAAGCATAAAGAATATGGAGATCCGGGGGGCCGGCAGGATCGCCCGGGCTGCGGTGAAAGCACTGGCTGATTTCGCCCGCAATCTCGATGTATCCGACCCTGAGGCCTTCAAGCAGGAGATGCAGGGGGCAGCTGAACTGCTCACCTCTACCCGCCCGACGGCCGTCTCGCTCCCGAATGCCGTCAGGTTTGTTATGCGCGCCCTGGACTCGTTTGAGTCCGTGGAGGAGTGCCGGGAGGCGATCTCTCTCCGGGCAGCGGAGTTCGTCGACCACTCGGAGCATGCACTCGGGTGGATTGCAGAGATCGGGGCACGCCATATATCTGACGGAGATGTCATCCTGACACACTGCAACTCCGAGGCGGCGCTCGGATGTATCCTTGAAGCACGCCGGCAGGGAAAGGAGATCGAGGTCTATGCGACCGAGGTGCGGCCACGGGGCCAGGGTCTCATAACGATCAGAACCCTGAACGATGCCGGCATCCGCACAAATTACATCGTCGACTCGGCGGTCCGCTACTTCATCAATGAGATCGATCTCGTCATCGTCGGTGCCGACGCTATCGCTGTGAATGGTGCGGTCGTGAACAAGATCGGAACCGCTCAGATCGCCCACGCTGCTGACGAGGCGCGGACGAACGTCATCGTCGCGGCAGAGACCTATAAGTTTGCACCACGGACGATCCTCGGGGAGAAGATCGAGATCGAGGAGCGGGATCCGGCCGAGGTGCTGCCCCGGAGGGAGGCAGAGCAGCTACCGTTTGTGCGGGTCAGGAACCCCGCCTTCGACGTGACGCCGGCCGAGTACATCGACCTGATCATCACCGAGCGGGGGGCGATCCCGCCGGAACTTGCGTATACAGTCATTAAAGATTATCTGGGCTGGAGAATCGAGGAATTTCGGTGAAGAGGCTATCCCTTCGATGATCTCCTCTCAAGGGTGTGGCGAGGGGCTCCATCTGCGGGAGCGCCCTGGTCATAAGGGCCGGCTCCGGGCCGGGATATACCGGGAGATCCGGGCCGATCCACACCTCCACCGATTAGAGATCCCCTCTTTGGGAGATCCTGATGGGTACTCCGGGCGAGCTGATACTTCTGCATGGTGAACTCGCCGGGATCAAATTCATCTATCCCGGCGCCCTTGCTTCAAACAGGATCAGAACGGGCATGGATTCTGGCAGGGGAACAAGCGGACCGCTTATACGGTCACAGATGTGCTCATACTGCGCGCTAACGGGTACATCTTCGATGCGGATGCAGACGAGGTGGATCGGTTCATGGTCACCCTGGCCGACCTCGACGATGACGACAACAGCAGATACACCCTGGACGAGGTCGAAGACTGGATTCGTGCGAATACAAAAAAGATAGATATCTTCTCAGTGCTGGCTTAAGAGTTCCAGCGCTCTCCAGTTCTTCCTGATAGAGGCCTCAAGTGCGCGTCTCTCAAGCGGGGTCAGTCCCGTGCGGATGGATTGCCTGGACTTCTCCTTCTGGGGCTGGTTATCTGGTGGACACTCCATGTAATCCTTTCCCTGCGATGGTTGTGGTACATAGTAGTGCGGTATCCGATTAAACTTCCGGGTGCGTCGTTAGCCCTGGACAAAGGCTCGCGTATACCGTCATCAGGGATTATCCCGGATCAAGGAGTTCCGGTGAGGCGGGCCGGGGTCATCCCCATCACTTGCGCCCCGCACTACCGTCGGTTCAGGATCGTGGGCCGAGGAGCCCCCCGACTTAAGTCGGGGGATGAATCGGTCCTCTATGGAATCCAATACACTTTCACCCCGCACGGGTATTCTTTATACTGGTCGAGCGCCAACTAAGAGAGTGTATGCAATCGGTGACGAAATTGCGGTTGGTTGCGTCTCCTGACGAGCAACGGATGCTGTTCGCCACAATGGAGCGTTACAATTCCGCCTGCAACGCCATTTCACCGGTTGCCTTTTCTGAACATCAGTCTTAAACAGCGTGAATAT
>JAAYND010000262.1 GCA_012521035.1 Methanomicrobiales archaeon | reverse complement strand
TCTTCATGAAGACAAAGCGCCGCTGGCACATCGAGACGGTACTCCTCGGGAGCGTCTCGCGGGATCTCCTCCGGCTCTCCGATCTGCCGGTCTTCGTCCAGAAGGTCCGGCCCCGCCTCTCGGGCGATGAAGGCAAACCCGAACACGAAGATCTGAAGATCCTCTACGCAACGGACCTTGATGAAGCGTCAACCCGGCTGCTCCCCTATATGATGGAGTTTCGGGGCGCCTGGTGCCATATCCTGCACGTCAGGAGGAGAAGGGCGGATCCGATGGCAGAGCGGCGGCGGGAGAAGGCCGTCGATGAGGAACTACAGAGAACTGCAGAGGATCTCCGACCGTATTTTGAGCGGGTGACCGTCGAGCAGAGGATCGGGAACCCCGCCACGCAGGTGCTCCATGTCTCAGAGCAGATCGGCGCTGACGTCATAGCACTCGGGAGGAGGAGGCAGGCGTTTCTCTCCGCTCCGCTGGGAGCTACCGCAGAGCGGATCGTGACGGGGTCACAGGCCTCGATCTTCCTCGTGCCACACCCGGGGAGATCCCGTGATCCGTGAGCATATCCGGAGAGATGCGGTCTTCTTCCTCTCATCCGGGGTCATCCTCTTCTTCATACTCGCCGGCATCGCAAGGCCGGACCTCCTCGATGCAGCCTCTTCCGCAGTCCATACCGCTATCCTCGATAACTTCAGCTGGCTCTACCTCATATCGGTCTTCTTCTTCCTCATATTCGTTCTCGCGCTCGCACTCTCCCGCTACGGGACGATCAAACTCGGTTACGACGCTGAGAGACCGCAGTACGGGTTCTTCGGCTGGGTCGCCATGCTCTTCGCCGCCGGGATGGGTATCGGGCTCCTCTTCTGGGGGGTCTCTGAGCCGCTCGTCCACTATCTCCAGCCGCCGCCCTTCATCACTGCCGCATCTCCTGACGCCGCTGCGTTTGCCATGCGATACGCGTTCTTCCACTGGGGTGTTCACCCGTGGGCGATCTACACCGTCGTCAGCCTATCCATCGCCTACTTCTCGTTCCGGCGCGGCATGCCGGCTCTGATAAGCTCCTGCTTCTACCCCATACTCGGTGACCGGATATACGGCCTTGCCGGGAACCTGGTGGATGTGCTCGCGGTCTTTGCGACGGTATTCGGGACCGCGACGTCGCTCGGGTTCGGCGCTCTCCAGATCCACAGCGGGCTTTCCCACCTCTACGGGGTCTCATCCGCGATCTCTGTCACCATCGGGATCATCGTCATAGCGACGGCCCTCTTCATGGCATCCGCGATCCTCGGGGTGGAGAAGGGAGTTCAGGTTCTCTCGAAGTTCAACATCGTTCTCGCAGTGGCCCTGCTTCTCCTCATCCTCTTCCTCGGGTCGGCGCCTTACGTCCTCAACGTCTTCACATCCGCCCTCGGCGGCTATGCAAACAACATCATCGACATGAGCCTCCAGTCATACCCCTTCGCCGGGTTTGAGTGGAGCAGGGACTGGACGGTCTTTTACTGGGCATGGTGGATCTCATGGTCGCCGTTCGTGGGGCTCTTCATCGCCCGGATCTCGCGGGGGCGGACGATCCGCGAGTTCGTCCTGACGGTTCTTGCGGTCCCGTCCCTCTTCACCTTCGTCTGGTTCTCGGTCTTCGGGGGGTCGGCGCTCTACCTCGAACTCGACCGGGGAGCAGATATCGCCACTGTCGCGGGAGAGGATATATCGCTCGCCCTCTTTGCGTTCCTCGAACACTACCCATTTGCAGGCATCCTCTCGCTCGTCGCGATATTCCTCTTGATCGTCTTCTTCGTGACGTCGGCGGACTCCGCGACGGTCGTCCTCGGGTCGCTCACGTCAGGCGGAGGACTGGTCGTCCCGAACTACAAGAAGGTCGTCTGGGGTCTCTCCCTCTCCGCCGTCTCGATCGTCCTCCTCATCACCGGAGGGCTTGAGTCTCTCCAGGTGATGGCGATCACAGCAGCGTTCCCCTTCATGCTCGTGATGCTCGTCCTCTGCTATACGCTCGCGATCGGGCTTTCGCAGGAGTGAGGAGGAAGCCCCGACACGTTTTTGCCTTCGCCGGGATAACACACCATATATGACCATTGACGTCCTCGCGTTTGCAACCTCGCCCCGGCGCCACGGGAACTCAGAGACCCTGCTTGACCGGGTGCTCGATACGATGGAGGGGGAGGGAGCGGCGGTCGAGAAGATCGTCGTCCCGGAAGTGGATATCAAACCCTGCCGGGGGTGCAACGCCTGCGCAAAGCTCAACCGGTGTATACAGCGGGACTACATGGACTACGTCCACGACCGGATCATAGAGGCCGACTGCATCATACTCGCATCCCCCATATACTGCATGGGGCTTACCGC
>JAAYND010000261.1 GCA_012521035.1 Methanomicrobiales archaeon | reverse complement strand
CGAACGCCCAGATGAGCGCGTAGACCCAGACAAATATCGCGAGCGGCCAGCCGATGGGTGTTATGGCAAACCCGTAGACCGCGATCAGGGTCGCAGCCACTTTTGTGGCGATGGCCGACCAGAGCAGAGCGGGAGCGGGCCTGACTGACCAGAACGGCCCCCTGGTGCGGACGACGAATATGGTGAGGTGGCCGGCGACAGCGAGTTTGAGGAATATGAGAGACCGGATACTATCGATATCAAGGTTCAGGGGCCCTTCGACGATAGCGAGCATGATAAACGAGGATACGACGCCCACGATCCCGATGAGCGTTGCAAGCGTAAGGATCCTCTTCATCTCCCAGCGCTCGGGGGACCGAGAGTAGAGGACGTTATCCCAGGCGATGGTCATGATCGGTATATCGTTTAAGAGGGCGAGGAGGACGATCATCAGGGCGGTTATCGGGAAGAACCCGAAGAGCAGGATCGCGAATGTGATGAAGAAGAGGACACGGATGGTCTCGGATATCCGGTAGATGACGTAGCGGTCCATGCGCTGAAAGATCATCCGACTCTCTTTGATCGCGTCGATTATCACCGAGAGGCCGGGCTTTGTGAGGACGATCCCTGCCGCAGACTTTGCCGCATCCGTTGCCCCGGCGACCGCTATACCAACATCGGCCTTCTTCAGGGCGGGAGCGTCGTTCACGCCGTCGCCGGTCATGCCGACGATGTGCCCCCGGGACTGGAGGAGGGAGACGATCCGGTACTTGTGTTCAGGAAAGACCTCGGCAAAACCGGCCGCCCCCTCGACGACTTCCGCAGCTTCTTCGTCCGGCTTATCGATGAAGGCATCGGCGGTGGCGATATCGGTCCTGAGGTTCACCTCCCGCGCAACCTCGCGTGCGATAGCCACATGGTCGCCGGTGACCATCCTGACGTCAAGCCCCATATCCATCGCTGTCCTGATGGTCTCTGCGGAGTCAGCACGGGGCGGGTCGTGGAGGGCGAGGACGCCGGCGTAGATCCAGGAATCGGGCGCATCACTCCGAGCGACGCCGAGCATCCGGTAACCCATCCCGGCGAACTTTTCGGAGAGCCGGTCGATCTTCCTGCTGAGATCTTCGCCTCCGCCGGCGAGGGCGAGGATCACCTGCGGCGCACCCTTCGCGACCGAGAACTCCCTGCCGTCGCTCGTCCGGACCCTGGCCTCGGTGCGTTTCACCACAGCATCGAAAGGCTTGAATGCGGTGACGGTATAGGAGGAGACCTGACTTTTGAGGTTTCCTGCCCTCTCCGACTCGATGATCGCGATATCGATCGGATCCTGATCCTCCTCCCGGGACGCGAGGATAGCATCGAGGAGGACCGCGTCCTCATCGAATCCCTCAAAGGGAGCGATCTCGGCGAGGGTGAGTTTGTTCTCGGTGATCGTCCCTGTTTTGTCCGAGCAGAGGACGTCCACCCCGGCCATCTCCTCGATGGCGACGAGTCTGCTGACGATGGCCTCCCGGTGGGCGAGCGCCGTCGCCCCGACGGCCATGGTGATAGAGAGGACGGCCGGTAGCGCCGCGGGGATCGCCGCCACGATCAGGACGAGGGCGAACTGGAGGGTCTCTAAAGCACTCTCGTGTCGTATAATCGAGACGATGAAGATGACTGCGACGAGGGCGATCGCGAGCACGATCAGGTAGTCACCGATCCGGATGACTGCCTTCTGGAAGTGGCTCGTCTCCGTAGCCTCACCGGCGAGCCTGGCGGTCCTGCCAAAGAAGGTCGCCCCGCCTGTGGTCACAACGAGCGCGGTCATCTCACCCTGTTTGATGGTGGAGCCGGAGTAGGCGACATCTGATACGTGTTTCTCGACCGGCATCGACTCTCCGGTGAGGGCGGACTCGTCGGCGGAGAGGAGGTCACCCTCGATGAGCTTCACATCGGCGGGCACGATATCTCCGTTCCTGATCCGGATGATGTCGCCGGGAACGAGATCCCGTGCGGCGATCTTCTGCCACTTTCCGTCGCGGAGCACCCGGGCCTCAAGTGCGAGCTGCTCTTTTAGCATGGCGATGGCGTTTCCCGCCTGGTACTCCTGCCAGAAACCGACGACCGCGTTGATGATCAGGAGGGCAAATATGATACCGAAGTCCTCCCATCGCCCGATGATAGCGGATATGACGACAGCCGCCTCGATCATCCAGGGGATAGGGCCCCAGAAGTAGCGGAGAAACTTCAGGACCGCGCTCTCCTCCTCCTCGGGGATCTCGTTTGGACCAAATTTCTGGATACGATCCCCCGCCTCCAACCCGGTAAGGCCACCCTGCTGAGACGAGAGGGCCTTGTAGAGGTCATCAACAGTCATCTCCCTGGCCTTATCGGTGCTGATCGCCTGCTGGTCCATCGGTATTCCCGCCCGCCCCCTATCACCGGGATCGTATATAGGTGCCGCTGCCGGAAGGCAGGTGTCGGCAGGTTCATATGGAACCGGAGATGATCCGCTCTCATGGTGGAGAGGGATCCGGTCTGCGGGATGCCGGTGGATCCGGCAACAGCGGCCTACTCGGTGGAGGTCCGCGGTGGAACCTACTACTTCTCAAGTGAACTCTGCAGGGATACGTTCGTCGATGGAGAAAAGATCGCGTACTTCTCCATGGAGATAGGTCTTGAGAGCGATATACCGACATACAGCGGCGGTCTCGGTGTGCTCGCCGGAGACGTCATCCGATCGAGTGCCGACCTCCTCATACCGATGGTCGCTGTGACCCTCGTCAACCGGAAAGGCTACGTGCGGCAGCGCCTGACTCCGGAGGGAGATCAGATCGATCTCCCGGATGAATGGGATCCGGCAGCGCATATGCGCGAACTCCCCGAGCGTGTGACGGTGCAGATAGGGGGTGCGAGCGTCGCGATCCGGGCATGGCTCTACGATTACTGGAGCCCGGTCGGCGGCCTCGTGCCGGTGCTCCTCCTCGATACCGATCTCCCGGAGAACGCACCGGCGGATCGGGAGATAACCGACCATCTCTACGGCGGTGACCAGGAGTACCGCCTCAAACAGGCGATGGTGCTCGGGATCGGTGGAACCAGAATGCTCGCCGGCCTCGGGATCCGGGTTGGCAAGTACCACATCAACGAGAGTCATTCAAGCCTCCTCACCCTCGAGCTCCTCCGGCAACCGGGGATGGACGAGGAGAAGGTGCAGACGCGCTGTATCTTCACCACCCACACCCCGGTGGCGGTGGCGTTTGAGAAGTTCCCGCGCGATATGGTGGTCCGGTTGCTGGCGGGCGAGATCCCGCAGGAGCTGCTCGATAAGTACACCGCAAATGATGGGCTTGCGCTCGCGACCCTTGCTTTTCGCCTGAGCAGGTACATAAACGGCGTGACGACGGCCCACATGAACTTCTCGCGACGGCTCTTCCCGGGGTTCCACATCCGGGCGGTGACGAACGGCGTCCATCCGCATACATGGACATCGGAGCCGTTTCGGGATCTCTACGACCGCTACATCACTGGGTGGACGCAGGAGCCGGAGCTGCTCGCCCGGGCCGATACGATCCCGCGCGAGGAGATCAGGCATGCCCATCAGCAGGCGAAGCAGGCTCTGGTGGACTATGTGAAGGAGAAGAACGGCGTGGACCTGGATCCCCGCACTCTCACGATAGGGTTTGCCCGGCGGGCGGCGCCCTACAAGCGGACAACCCTGCTCTTCTCGGATCTCGATAAATTGCGGGAGATCAACAGACAGGGGGCTATCCAGCTCGTCTTCTCCGGGAAGGCCCATCCGGCAAACGAGGAGGGGAAACGAGAGATCCGTGAGGTTCACGATGCCATGCGTGAACTTGATGGGGAGGTGACGGGCGTCTACCTTGAGAACTATACGATGGAGATCGCGGCCCTTATGACCGCAGGGGTGGACGTCTGGCTGAACACGCCGCTGCCGCCCTATGAGGCGAGTGGTACGAGCGGCATGAAGGCGGCCTTGAACGGCGTGGTCAACTTCAGCGTCCTCGATGGGTGGTGGATCGAGGGCTGGATCGAGGGGATGACCGGGTGGGCGATCGGTCTTGGGCCGGACGTGCCGGTGAGTGCTGATGAGCGCCGGGATCGCGCACTCCAGGATCTCTACAGCAAACTCGAGTACCTGATCGTCCCCACATATTACCGCCGGGAGGACGAGTGGGCGACGGTCATGCGGAGTTCTATCGCAAAGATCGCCTACTTCTTCAACACCCATCGGATGATGCGGCGCTACGCATCGGAGGCGTACCTGTAAGAGAGTCCTGCCGGGGCCGGGCGGGGGGTTTCCCGGTGCCTCTCCCTACCCCGGGCCGGCCTGCCGGGCCACGCCCCGGGTGGCTGCCGCGATCTCCTCGGGGTCGCCCAGGTAGTAGTGCCTGATCGCCTTCAGGTCACCGTCCAGTTCGTATATGAGGGGGTAGCCGGTGGGGATATTGAGGTCCGCGATCTCATCGTCCGGAACCCCGTCGAGGTGCTTGATCAGGGCGCGGAGGCTGTTTCCGTGAGCGGCGATCAGGACTGGCAGT
>JAAYND010000260.1 GCA_012521035.1 Methanomicrobiales archaeon | reverse complement strand
ACTTCGCGCTGATCCCGGGGAGCACGAGCAACGTGGTGAACCAGGTTCTGGCGAAGACCGATATCCCCATCGAGCACAAGCGGGCCATCCTCGCCGCCAAGTCATGGGGTATGAACACCTCCTACGGATTCGGCGATGCATTCGCAAAGGCCATTGAGGCCGGGGATACACCCACCGAGGCGATGGCAAAAGAGATCGCGATCATGCAGAAGCTCTACCGCGAACCGGTCGAGGCCCAGGTAGGGCTGATGGCCGATGCCGGCATGACGTCATTCGATGCCCGGAAGTACATGAGCGAGTACCGGCGGCGGATGGAGGCGAGCGTCAAAGCAGCCGTCGATGACGGTGTCCACTACGGCAACATACTGACCGTTCCTGCCTACTGTGTCGGCGACGTCGGGCACCACGTCGCGCAGTCGACCTACAACATGTGCAAGGATGATGTCGTCATGGCGGTGATCGAGGCGGTCAGCGAAGTGATGGAGTCCTCGCTCCGAAAGGCGCTTGGATCATTCGGGAGCTACTGGGAGGTTCTCTCGCTCGCGACGGGCGCTACAGCGGCTGCGACTGAGTACATACTCGAACTCGATGCGCTGAACGCTCCCATGGTCGTCGATCTGCTCACAAAGCGGTTCCACAACTACGTCCAGCTCTACCCGAAACGGGGCGCGGCGGCAGAACTCCACAACTGTGACTTCATGGACACGATCTATCGCGGGTGGAAGATCCTCGACAAAGCCCAGCGGGCCCGGAACGGATCGGAGGAAGAACTGGTTCCGAAGGCCGGCAAGTACACGATCGATCTCACACCGATCCACAAAAACGAGATACTGATGAACCCGCAGTGGTACACCTACCCGGCCTGCGGTGTAACGGTCAGGTTCTCCGCACTGATGCGGCTCGCCGATTACCCGTGCCTCCTGACGAGCGAGCCCGTGACCGCGACGATGATGACGAACATCATCGCCCTTGAGAAGGAGACCGCGGCCGCTCCGGTGCGGGCCTGCAAGAACTGCGCGACGGCCTGCCTGGTCGATCAGCGGCACAGGTACTGCCAGTGGAAAGAGGCGGTCTGAGGGGAGGGGAAGATACTCATGAACTGCTACTATTGCGCCCTTGAGGGGAAGAAGAGCGAGGCAGTGGCAATCTGTATCGTCTGCGGGATGGGGCTCTGCATGGAGCACACTATCCGGAAGGATGTCGATGTCTGGGAGGGCGGCTACCCGTTCCCCAGCAAGCGCGTGAAGACAGCGCTTCCGCGGATCCTCTGTCCCGAGTGCTACGCTGCTCTGTATGAGAAGTGAGGCACACCCCAAACCCTTTTTGACCGGATCTCTGATCTGGAAGAATAGGATGCTTAACTGGTGAAACTATGACTGTATCTCTTGGAAAGCGGTCTCTCGCCGAGGCAGTCGGAACATTCATCCTGGTCTTCTTCGGGGCCGGGGCCGCAGTCGTCACGCTGATGCTGGCATCAGGAACCGCCACATCGACACCCTTCAACATAGGGATAGGGGCGCTCGGTGGTCTCGGCGACTGGCTCGCCATAGGGCTTGCTTTCGGTATCGCGATCGCAGGGGCCATCTACGCGCTCGGGAGGATATCGGGCTGTCACATCAACCCTGCGGTGACGATCGCGCTCTTTGCAACCGGGCGGTTCCCGGGCAGGGACGTCGTCCCGTACATCGTCGCCCAGCTCATTGGTGCAGCGGCGGCAAGCCTGCTCTTCGCCTGGGTTGTCGGCCCTGACGCCGTCACGATCGGCGGGCTCGGGGCAACGGCACCCTTCGCCGGCATCGGCTACCTGCAGGCGATCGTCATCGAGGCCATCGGAACGTTCCTCCTGATGTTCGTCATCATGGGCGCTGCTGTGGATGAACGCGCTCCACCGGGTCTCGCCGGCTTCGCGGTCGGTCTTGCGGTCGCCGGGATCATCACGACGATCGGGAACCTGACCGGCGCATCGCTCAACCCCGCCCGTACGTTTGGACCATATCTCGGTGACTGGCTCCTCGCCGGTCAGAACCTCTGGGATCTCTTCCCGATCTACATCATCGGTCCGATCATCGGTGCGGTGGTGGCAGCGTTCCTCTACGACTACCTCTCCTGCGACTGCGAGTAGACTAAACCCACCCTTTTTTCTGCACGGACAAAAGTTGTGATGCCGGGGGAATCACGATACGGTCATGAAGAACCGTACCGCCGCGCTGATCATCGGCATCGTTATGAGGAGGATCAGCATCGCCGTGACAAACCCGCTGATCGAGGCGACGACCCGGTTTGCGTACCGGGACCATCCCAGGCGCTCGAAGAACCGGTCAATTCCTTCTTTCATGATGTAGCCGCCGTCGAGCGGCACGATCGGTATGGCGTTGAACATGCCGACCAGCAGGTTGAACCACCCGAGCCAGAACGCGAGATGAACCGTGCCCCAGAAGAAGGGGAACGGCTCCTCCCAGGCCACCTGCTCGGGGGTATCGGTGAGCAGGATCGCGAGCTGCTGGGTGTTACCCTGGATGAAAGCATCGATCGGGGCTATCGTCAGGTAAATGGGTGCGAGGAGGCCAAGGCCCGCGACGTTTCCAAGGTGCTCTTTCACCAGAGGCGCGTTGTAGTAGTAGACACCCATGAACCCGGAGTCCCGGTCCTCGTCGAGCGCCTCCGGCCACTCCGCGAGGGTGAGGGTATACGTACTCTCAACCCCATCCTTCCCGGCCGTCAGGGTGACCGTCTCCCCGGGCCGCGTCCCGTCCATGATCACCGCGACCTCTTCCTGGCTTGCCACAGGGATACCGTTTATCCCTGTTATGACCGAGTAGCCCTGGAGGCCTGCATCAGCCGCCGGGAAGTCTTTGTAGACACCCTGGACGAGCGGGACAGAGAGGGGTGTTGCCATCCCTATGAGGAGGAACATCAGCCCGAAGCAGATGAGGCCGGCGACGATGTTGTTTGTGATGCCGGCTCCAAACATCCGGATCTTCGGCATCCCCCTCGCCGCCTCGACGTCCTCCTCGTCGGGCTCGACGAACGCTCCTATGGGGATGACGGCGATGAGAAGCCCCATGCTCCGCACCCGCATATCCTCGACCCGGGCGAGGATCGCGTGGCCGAACTCGTGGATGACGATCGTGAGCAGGAGGCCGACAAAGACTGCCGCTGTGACCGGTATCGCCTGGTTGACTCCGGGTATGGCGAGTATGTTTCGGGGGTCGTATATCCCGGTCGGCTCGGGGGTGTGAACCAGGAGCTGGGGAACCGCGAGGATCAGTGCGAGCGTCATGAAGGCCGAGACTACAACGACCATGAGGACACCGAGGGTTGCATAGAGACGGAGCGGGCGGCGGAACTTCCGGAACCAGTCGAAGAAACCGACCCTCTCGGTCTTGATCGCCATGATAGGGCCGAAGAACATGATGCGATCGGGAAACAGCCCCCGGTCGCGGATGTAGACGGCGATCAGGGCGTACGCCAGAATGAGGAGGAGAAGTACCTGAAGCCAGCTCATTACTCACGATTAGCGCGCGAGAGGCATAAAATCTTCCGCGCAATATGGCAGCCGGGGTCTTCCTACAGAAAATCCGCGATCGTCCTCTGGCTGAGGTTTGCCACCGTCTTCCAGCTCCGGCGGGCGCAGGGCGGTGGGCTCCCGTGGTCCCTGATATATCTCTTGAGGAACTCGATCGTCACAGGGTCCGAGGGATACCCGCTCCCGACATTCCCGTACTCTTCATCGAGATCCCGGACTGCCCGGTCACGTGTGACCTTCGCGACGATGCTCGCCGCGCCGACGATCCGGTAGCGGGCATCCGCCCGGTGCTCGGATATGATCTCGCAGGGGAAGTCGAGGCAGTCTGCGACTCTCCGACCATAGCGTTCCGCGTTCACGTCACAGGCATCCACACAGGCCGACCGGGGTTTGAGCTCTCTGATAGCCTCTGCGTGGAGTTCTGCCACGCAATCATTCATGCTCATCCTGCTCCGCGCTTCATCGATCCCGGCGGCATCGATGGTGACGACCGATACAGCAAAGTCGCGGAGGAGAACCTCGTAGATCGCCTCCCGCTGTTCTGGTTTGAGGACTTTCGAGTCCCGGATGGGGAGGGGTGCGAGATCCTCCTCTCTCCAGCAACCGACGGCGGCGACCACCATCGGGCCCAGGACCGAACCTTTTCCCGCTTCATCTACCCCGCATAGCACATTCTTCTATCTCTTTCGCAAGGTATTTCAATGACAGGGGTTGACCCCAGATGGAATGTACACCATCATCGTCGGTCTTGGCGGAATTGGCCGTAACCTGACCGCGATCGCTGTAGAAGCCGGTGACTCTGT
>JAAYND010000259.1 GCA_012521035.1 Methanomicrobiales archaeon | reverse complement strand
TGCAGTAAGCCCGGATATGGTAGTCGGATGCTGATGAGGCACAGGCGGGGTTCCACCATGAGTATTGCCTGGCCATGTAGTAGTATGAATTACTTACATAATAATTTTACCTATTATTATGTAGCTCACAGATTGTGATACTCTGCGGTCGTTCCCGGGGATGGCATGCGGTCCACTCTGTGCCGGCAGGCATTCACTTCCCTGCGACAGAAGGGCCGGCACTCCCTCTTCTCCTGCGTGCGGTCGCCTGTCCGGCCCCATCAAAGTACGGCAAACCGCCGCTACCCCAAATGGAAGATATTTCTATCATCGCGCCCTCTCCTTCATGAGGCGATGATATGGCGATTGACTGGTACGAAGAATTTGTAGACCTTGACTATACACCCGGCCCGGACGAACTCGTAGCTCTTTACTACTTCCAGCCCGTACCCGGGATCAGCAAGAAGGAGGCGGTCGGCCGGATCGCATCCGAGAGCTCGACCGGGACCTGGACGACGCTCTTTACCCTGCCTCCCCGGATGCGGGATCTCCAGGCGAAGGCGTTTGAGATCGAAGGAGACTACGCAAAAATCGCATACCCGCTTGCCCTCTGGGAAGAGGGGAACGCCCCCCAGCTCTTGAGCGGCATCGCCGGGAACGTCTTCGGGATGAAGGCGCTTGAGAGCCTGCGCCTGATCGACGCCTCGCTCCCGGCCGACTACGTCAGGCACTTTGCGGGGCCGTACTTCGGTATGGAGGGGATCCGGGATATGATGAAGGTCCATAACCGCCCCCTCACCGGCGCGGTGCCGAAACCCAAGGTGGGGTTCACCGCGGAGGAGCACGCGGAGGTCGGGTATGAGACCTGGATGGGCGGGTTTGACTTTGTGAAGGATGATGAGAACCTCACGTCCCTTGCGTTCAACCGGTTCGAGGACCGCGCCCGGGCCATGGCGAAGATGCGGGACCGTGCCGAGCAGGAGACCGGTGATGTGAAGTCCGCGTTCATAAACATTACAGCCGATACGGAGACGATGAAGAAGCGGGTGGATATGCTCGCCGGGTACGGCTGGAACTACGCCATGATCGATGTCGTGGTAGCCGGGACCGCCGCGGTCGCGACCCTCCGGGACTACTGCTCCGATCTCGGGCTCGGGATCCACGCCCACCGGGCGATGCACGCGGCCTTCGACCGGAGTGAGGAGCACGGGATCACGATGCAGTTCCTGGCAAAGATCATGCGACTCATCGGGGTTTCGCAGATCCACACCGGGACGGCTGTCGGGAAGCTGATCGGGACGCGGGCGGAGGCTACGGTGCTTGCCGATGTCCTCCGCCGGAAGCATACCGATGCCGTAGATCATATGGCCCTCGACCAGGACTGGGGCGCGATCAAGAGCGCGTTTCCGGTCTCGTCGGGCGGGCTCCACCCCGGGCTTGTGCCGGGTGTCCTCGATATCTACGGGAGCGACCTCGTCCTCCTGGTGAGCGGCGGCATCCACGGCCACCCGAAGGGCACGCGGGCCGGCGCAGAGGCCACCATGCAGGCGATCGAGGCCTGGCGCGAGGATGAGACCCTCGATGAGAAGGCGAAGCGGGCTCCCGAACTGAGGGAGGCCCTCGATAAGTGGGGTTACTATAAGCCCAAATAACTATTTTTCAGGGGTCTCTGCGGGCGACCGCGAGAGCCGCATGAGCCCCGCCCGGAACTCATCGATGTACGCCGGCATGGAGAGGCTCCCCTCAGGGAACGGGCTTTTTGTATCGTAGAACCGCTCGATCATTGCATCGGTCGGGAGCAGGTCGACGGCGATCCCGGTCTCCTCTGAGGCCTGTGCCATCGCAGCGCGGAACGGTCCGATGCAGTAGGCGAGCCGGCGGTGGTAGGTGTCCTGAGTCTTCTCGAGGTAGCCTCGCAGCCGGTAGACCTCGATCCGGAGGAAGTCGCGCTGGATCCGCTCATTCATACTCTTGCCGAGCATGTAGCGGTAGTTCGGGAAAGGATACATGCACTCAAGCTCCGCCGGGACGGTCCCGCAGGTGCCGAATACGACGATATGGTAGTCTGCCGGGTCGAGGGTGCCGGCGATAATCTGGCGGAAGAGCCTGTGGCTCGGGCTCTGACTGTAGGGCTTCCTCACGGCGCAGGGGAGGAAGAGAGCGATCTTCTTCGGCGCTATCGGGTAGTCGTCGATGATGAACCGGTATGCATCCTCAAACTCCTTTCGGTAGAAGGGGGGGCCGGGGATCTCGGTTGTGTCTCCAGAGCGGCGGGTGCCTGTGCGTTCGTCCTGTATCGTCCGGTCCACTTCCGTATTATTGGTGTGAAGACGGCAAAAACCTGATCCCGGGGTGTATCAGGAGTTGCTTCGAAGAATGCTGGCGAAGCACCCGGGCTCCCTCCCCATAGCAAGCATGGGATCCGATGCACAATCACCTGTGTAAAACCTCTGACAAGAAAAAGGGGACTCATGAGGGCTCAAAAAACCAGGGTCAGTTCGAGCCCACTCATCTCCGGGCAGCTCAGAGAACAGCTTTCTTGAAGTTCTCAAAGCCGACCCGGTCGATCGTCCCGCCGAGGCGTTCGGGGGCCTTCCCGTTCTCCCGGTAAAACGCGATCACCCGTCTCGCCAGTTCCAGAGCCTGATCCTGGGACAGTCCGGTGGTGAGCTCCTGCGCTATTCTTGCCGTTCCGCCGCCCTTTCCGCCGACGACCGCCGTGAATCCGTCGTCAGTGCCGATGAACCCGAGATCCCTCATCCAGGGGTCGGGGCAGCAGTTAGTGCATCCCGAGACAGCCATCTTGAATTTTGCTGGTACCGGCTTTCCGTAGAACTCTTTATCAAGGGCAAGGCCCAGTCCGGGACTGTCCTGTTTGGCACGCTTACAGGACCGGGCGCCGGGGCACATCTGGATGCTCCGTATGGTCAGACCAATAGCCTTGGAGCTGTCTTCGAACTCGTTCCATACCGCATCGATGTCCTCTTCTTTTATGCCGACGATGATGAATCTCTGGGTGCCCGTGAGTTTCACGAACTTTGCATCGTATTTCTCTGCCACATCCGCGACCTTCCTCAGGAAAGCCGGGGTGGCGAAACCACCGGCGACATGCGGTGCTAGCGAGTACGTCTCGAAGTCTCTCTGGACAATTGCTCCTTTTTCAGGAATGTTTGCTTTTGCCATATCGTTAACCAACCTTTTACTATTGTACAAGGATCGCTGGTGTGTTTATATTTTCTGAATTGAGCTTCGCGTGCCCGGGCGAGAAAGGAGGATTGAGCGGGCATCCGATGGGAAACTTGCGGCTATACAGGTTGTGCGAAACGTATCGCGGCGCGATGGCGCCTCTATCTATTGACGGGGCGATGCACCGCCCGGGGTGATGGGATCCAGATTCATATCCCTATCCGTTCCGGGCGGTAGAAGATCATATATACCATCCTGCCAGGGTGACCCCCTGTCAGACAGGGGTGAAGTCTCATGAAGAGAGTCGCTATTAATGGGTTTGGGCGGATCGGCCGAAAGGCCCTCTACAACTACCTGACCGATCCGCCGGGGAATATTGAGGTTATCGCGGTCAACGATCCGAACCCGACAGAAGAACTCGCGTACCTGATGAAGTACGATTCGGTCCACGGGCGGGCGCCCTTCCCGGTCGAAGCGGGGGCTGAGCGTATCAAGTTTGGACCAGGGGAGGTGCAGGTCACGCACGACCGGGATCCAACGCGCCTCCCGTGGAAAGACCTCGGCGTGGATATCGTGCTTGAGTGCACGGGCCACTTCACCGAACGGGCGGGCTCGGCAAAACACCTCGAGGCCGGGGCCAGGCGGGTTGCCATCAGCGCACCCTCGCCCGATGCAGACCTGACGGTCGTGCTCGGTGTCAATGAGGGATTGTACGATCCCGCAAAGCACACCATCATATCAAACGCCTCCTGCACAACGAACGCTCTTGCGCCGGCAGCAAAGGTGCTCAACGATGTGTTCGGCGTCGAACGGTTGATGGCAACGGCGATCCACGCCTACACATCCACCCAGGCGCTGGTCGACCATGCGGCGAAGCGACCCCGCCGGGGGCGCGCCGCGGCCGTCTCGCTCATACCGACGACGACCGGGGCCGCCATCGCCACCACCCGCGTCCTCCCCGAACTCGCCGGCCGGATGGACGCTCTAGCGATCCGGGCACCCATACCCGACGGATCGGTCATCGATATCGCCGCAGAGCTGAAGCAGGAGACGACGGTTGATGCGGTGAACGCCGCGATGAAGCAGGCGGCGGAGGGGCAGATGAAGGGCTACCTCGCCTACACCGAGGATCCGATCGTCTCTGCCGATATCATCAGTGACCCCCACTCCGGGGTCATCGACGGGCAGTCGACGGGCATCGCCGGCGGGCGGATGGCCCGGGTTCTGGTCTGGTACGACAACGAGTTTGCGTATGCAAAGCGGATGATCGATATCGCCTCGTACATGGCATCCCGGGAGTGAGACTATGGTAAACCTGGTATTCTTCGACCTCGATGCGCATGAACAGAACGTGGTCCATGAAGCCTTCGCGCGCGAGAGCGGCTACGATATAGACCTGCACTCCGACCCGCTCACGGTTGAGAACGCACCTCTCGCCCGTGATGCCGACGCGATCGGCATATTTGTCACATCGCACGTCACCCGTGAGATCCTCGATCGCCTGCCGAACCTGAAGATGATCGCCGCCATGTCGACCGGGTTTGACCAGATCGACGTCGATGCCTGCCGGGAGAGGAAGATCGCTGTCTGCAACGTGCCGTCTTACGGAGAGTCCACCGTGGCCGAGTTCGCGTTCGGGCTCATCCTCGCCCTCGCCCGGAAGTTCAGGCCGACATTTGGGCGGACTGCCCGGGGCGACTTCTCCCGGACCGGGCTTATGGGCATGGATCTCTCAGGAAAGACCCTTGGGCTTATCGGGACAGGACATATCGGGTCGCACCTTGCCCGTCTTGCTCATGCAGCAGGGATGAATATCGTCGCCTACGATCCTCATCCAAAGCCCGATCTTGCCCGCGACTACGCCGTCCGCTACATCGACCTCGACGACCTCCTCCGCCGGGCAGACGTCATCAGCCTGCACGTCCCCTACACGGAGGCCACACACCACCTCGTCAATGCAGAGAGGTTACGGCTGGTCAAGAAAACCGCGTTCCTCATCAACACATCCCGGGGCGGGGTCGTGGATACACGGGCGGTCGCGGCGGCCCTCAGCGAAGGCCGGCTCGGCGGGGTCGCCCTCGATACCTTTGAGGGGGAGGAGGTCTGGATCAAGGAGGAGTACGCGGGGGTGGGCGAGCCGGCGGCGGCTGAACTCCAGGAGGCGCTCGAGAGTTTCGCCATCCTGCACTCCGATCGGGCGATCCTCTCGCCGCACAACGCCTTCAACACCCGCGAGGCGCTCGATCGGATCCTCGCTACAAGTATAGAGAACATCAGGGCCTTCTTTGCCGGAAGCCCGCAGAACGTCGTCGCCGAAACCTACCGGGTGGCGGTGGCGCCTATTGGAGGTGAGAGAAGATGAAGCAGAACGCTAAATATATCCGCTGGTTTATCGATGTCAGAAACGAGGATGTCGGTCTCGTCGGCGGGAAGAACGCATCGCTCGGCGAGATGTACAGTGAGCTGACCCCGAAGGGCGTGAAGATCCCGGATGGGTTTGCCGTGACCGCGGAGGGCTACTGGCACGTCCTCAACTCCGCAGGGATACTCGACGACCTCAAAGAGACCCTCTCCGGGCTTGATAGAAACGACGTCGCCGATCTTGCGCGGCGAGGAAAGCGGGCCCGCGACCTGATCCTCGCGGCCAAAATCCCCGATGACCTCCGGGACGAGATCCGTGCCGCCTACGATATGATCTGCGATGAGTACGGACCTGATGCCGACGTCGCGGTCCGGAGCTCCGCAACCGCCGAAGACCTCCCGACGGCCTCGTTTGCGGGTCAGCAGGAGACCTACCTGAACGTCCGTGGCTACCAGGCTCTGCAGGAGGCGTTCATCCGGTGTCTTGCCTCGCTCTTCACCGATCGAGCGATCGCCTACCGGGTCGACAACAACTTCGACCACTTCAAGGTCGCCCTCTCGGTCGGGGTCATGAAGATGGTCCGATCCGACCTCGCCGCTAGCGGGGTCATATTCACGCTCGACACCGATACCGGATTCCGGGACGTCGTCCTCATAACCGGTTCCTACGGGCTCGGGGAGATGATCGTCCAGGGTGCCGTCAACCCTGATGAGTTCTACGTCTTCAAACCGACGTTCCGGCAGGGCTACCGTGCGATCGTCAGGAGGAACATGGGCGAGAAGCGGGTGAAGATGATCTACAGTCATGGGGGCGCCAGGGAGGCCACCCGGATCGTTGATGTCGCAGACTCCGACCAGAGGAGGTTCTGCATCAGCGACGACGATATCCTGACGCTCGCCGGGTATGCGCTCACGATCGAGGATCACTACTCGGCGAAGGCTAAAAAACCGGTGCCCATGGATATCGAGTGGGCGAAGGACGGCGAGACCGGCGAACGCTTTATCGTCCAGGCCCGGCCAGAGACGGTGCAGTCGCAGAAGGCGGGCGACATTCTTGAGACCTACCACCTCGAAGAACGTGGGGAGATTCTCGCCACAGGAAAGAGCATCGGTGAATCTATCGCCACCGGGAAGGCACGGGTCATCACCGACGTCACCCACCTCCCTGAGTTCGTGCCGGGGGAGATTCTGGTCTCTGATACCACCACGCCCGACTGGGAGCCGGTGATGAAGACAGCCGCCGCCATCGTGACGAACCGGGGTGGGCGGACGTCGCATGCCGCGATCGTCAGCCGGGAGCTCGGCATCCCTGCGGTCGTCGGCACAGGGGATGCGACCGGGAAGGTTCCGACCGGCCGGGAGGTGACGGTCAGCTGCGCCGAGGGGGAGGAGGGTTTCGTCTACGATCGAGCCCTCCCGTTCCATGTCGAGAAGACCCGGCTTGCGGATCTCCGGCGTCCAGAGACCGAGGTTATGATGAACCTCGGGAACCCGGATGCGGCCTTCGGACTTGCAATGATCCCGAGTGACGGTATCGGGCTTGCCCGGATGGAGTTTATCATCAGCAGCTCCATCAGGGTCCACCCGATGGCGCTCGTCCACCCTGAGCGGGTCACGGATGAGTCGGTCAGGACGAAGATCGCCGACCTCACCTACGGCTACCCGGACGGCGAGGAGTACTTCGTGGAGAGGCTTGCCGAGGGCGCGGGGACGATCGCTGCAGCGTTCTACCCAAACCCTGTCGTCGTCCGTATGAGCGACTTCAAGACGAACGAGTATGCAAGCCTCCTCAGCGGGACCGACTTCGAGCCCGAAGAAGCAAACCCTATGCTCGGGTTCCGCGGAGCTGCACGATACTACGACGAGCGTTACCGCGAGGGGTTCCGCCTTGAGTGCCGGGCGATGAAGCGGGTCAGGGAGGAGATGGGACTTACAAACCTGATCATCATGATCCCCTTCTGCCGCCGGGTGGAGGAGGCAGAGCAGGTCATCAGGGAGCTTGAGAAGAACGGTCTTCGGCGTGGTGAAGCCGGCCTCCAGGTCTATCAGATGTGCGAGATCCCGAACAACGTCGTCCAGATCGATGCGTTCAGCGATTACTTCGACGGGTTCTCGATTGGCTCAAACGACCTGACGCAGCTGACGCTCGGCATCGACCGCGACTCCGCGGTCATGGGTGGGGCTTTTGATGAACGCGATCCCGGCGTCAAACGGATGGTCGCGATGGCCGTCGAGGGGTGCCGGCGAAACGGACGGCACAGCGGGCTCTGCGGAGAGGCGCCGAGCACCTACCCGGAGTTTGCTGATTTCCTGGTTGAACAGGGGATCGACTCGATATCGGTCGAGCCCGACGCGATCCTCAAGATCACCCTCCGTGTGGCAGAGGTCGAGGAGCGGATAGCAGCAGGCAGGAGGGTGGCAACACCGCCGCCCGCCCGGTGAAGAGGATATCCTCCTCACCGGACAGGCGGCAGGGCACCGCGGTCGATGAGGCGGTAGAGGGCGACCTTTATCGGGTCTGTGATCACGAACGCCCAGATGAGCGCGTAGACCCAGACAAATATCGCGAGCGGCCAGCCGATGGGTGTTATGGCAAACCCGTAGACCGCGATCAGGGTCGCAGCCACTTTTGTGGCGATGGCCGACCAGAGCAG
>JAAYND010000258.1 GCA_012521035.1 Methanomicrobiales archaeon | reverse complement strand
AGCTTGATGGGCCCCTACTCCCCCGGCACCCACCTCCGGGCAAACGCCCCGGCCCGCTCCACCGCCGCCGCACCCTCCGGGAGGACGCCGGCAAAGAGCTGCCAGCAGTGAAACATCCCCTCCGCGCAGTCAAACGTGACCGGGATCCCCTGCCGCTCCGCCGCGTTCACGAACGCCTCTATACCGTCGATCAAGATCTCAGCGCCCCCCGCCTGCACGAGGAGCGGCGGCAGCCCACGGAGGTCTGCGTAGAGCGGGGATGCCAGGGGGTCAGTGGGATCATGGCCGGCGATGTAGTCTTCCAGGATCCCGGTCAGGTGCCCGGGCGTGAGCCAGTCGGTCTCCTGGTGAGAGAGCACCGATTCGCCGAGGAAGAGCATATCTGTCGCCGGGGAGAGGGCCACCGCCGCCGCCGGCATCGCGACCCCAACATCGCGGGCGGCAAGAAGCATCGAGAGCACAAGCGTCCCTCCCGCAGATATGCCGACCGGCACGATCCCGGCCGGGGATCGCCCCATGCGGAGCAGGTATCGGTAGGCGGCGAGGGAGTCCTCCACCGCCGCCGGGAAGGGATACTCCGGTGCGAGGCGGTAGTCGATCGAGAAGACCTCCGCTCTCGCCGCATCCGCAAGGCCGGCGCAGAGGTCGATGTGGCCGGTGGTCGATCCCCCGGTAAACCCGCCGCCGTGGAGGAAGAGGAGGGTCAGGTCAGACCGCGATGCAGGAGTCGTCACAAAGTACGCCGGGACGCTCTCCCCGACCCGGGCAGGCCTGACCGCCGGCCGGCGCGGGGTGAGCGGTATAGAACCACCCTCCTTGAGGATCTCGAGGATCCCGGCTGCCTGATATATCTCCATCCTCTCACATAAAGTCTGCAAGCCCCAGTTGCCGTTCCGGGGGCTCGCCGAAGGTGGACTCGATCTGCATGCAGAGCACCTCCACCCGCTGCTTCGTATACTCAGATATCGCGTAGGTCTTACAGATGTCGCGCGACATCTCCAGGTACTTCTTCACCGATCCCTCGTGGACTGTCGGGATGACATTCCCCCCGCATCGAGTGCATTTCCCGGCGATCGGCATCCGTCGATATTTTGCGTTGCACTTCGTGCACCGGACCTTCTGCTTTGAGAAAGCATTGAGGTTTCCCTGGAGATCCCTGATGAAGTGGGTGTTTAAGACCCGTTCCGCGACATCATCGGTATCCACCGCCCGGATCTTCTCGGCGAGCTCAAGCTCGGCCTCCAGTTTCTCAAGCATCGTCCCGAGCTTTGTGTAGGTCGACTCAAGCGGTCCCGCCGATATACTGGATGTCGGGTGGGTGAAGAAGAACCCTTCGACCTGGGCCGGGGTTCCGAGCCTCCGCTCCACCCGATCGACGTATTCGCCGAGATCCTTCGGGTTGGTGTAGGTGAGGCAGCCCTCGTAGACCTCCAGCGGGTAGTGATCACAGACGTCGACGTTGAGACACTCCTTGTCGACCTCGGCCGGATCGATCCGGGTTGTCAGGACGAGCGGCGCATCCATCGTCCCGCCCCGGGTCTCGGGGAGGTAGGACCGGGAGAAGTTGATCAACCCGTCGAGGAGGAGCATCACGCAGTCCTCGTCACCGTCGCACTGTCCACAGAATATACCGTTTGCAACCAGGGTATGGTTCTCTGCAACCGTGAGGCAGTAGACCCGGTCGTCGAGCGCCTGGACGGTCTCCCTTGCGGTGACCTCATCGCTGATAATAAGCCCGCCCTCCTCGACCGGGACACAGTCACCGATCTTCACCTCAAGCGCCCGGATCTTTCGCAGGTAGCCGGTATCCCAGACCAGCATAGCGTGGTCGGGGGTGACCGTGAGGACCTTTCCCCGCTTCGTCGAGAACTGGATGAGGTGCGCCGGAGCCCGGTGGACCGAGACCGAGGTGACCCTCTTGAGGCTGGTCACCCCCTGCGTATCGATGCTCCTGATATAGAACGGTTGCATGGGGTCAGAGTAGTATGTCCCCATACGATCTATCCCGGGTTTTGAGAGATCGAAGTTCTCCACGACAAACTGCCCGATGGACGTCGTGATCCACCGTCGGCCGTCTGATACCGTGATCTCAGTATCGCCTGCAAAGCAGTTCCGCCGTTTCGCGGCATGGAAGAACGGATGGCCGTAGCCGACCGGTGCCTTCGAAAACCCGATAAGCCGGGCGAGAACCCCGGCGCTGGTGTGCGGGGCAAGTCCCATCAGGAGGTGGCCCACGAGGTCGAGCGGTTCTTCCGCCCGGTAGAAGGGTTCAAGTCCGTAGACCTTCACCAGGAGGTCGTCGATGAACTTTGCCACCCGCACCAGCCACTCCCCGCAGTCTTCCGAGACAAGGATATCCTGGTGCCTGAGTTCCAGCACCTGGTCGGATCCGGTGAGTTCCCGACCGTAGATGTCGTGAGTGTAGCCGAGTTCGCGGAGCCTCTCGATCGGGACACCGATCTCATCGGGCCGGAAGTGGGTCAGGGGAAGGTCGATCATATCATAGCGAACGGTGCCATCCTTGAAGACATAAAGGTTTTGCAGTGCCCGGAGGATCCCTTTCTCGATCGGTTCAACCGGCCGCTCCCGAGATATCAGGCCTTTCACGCCCTTCAGGAGCGTGACCGCCGAGTCCCGGATCCCGAGGTTATCGAGCGCCGCCATATACTCGTCCTTGATATTGAGAGATATCTTCTGGAGGCAGACCGTCGGCACATTGCACCGGGGACAGATATCCTTTCCAACCTCCTGCCCGCACTTCGGACACCGGAGGACCGGGACCGTGTGGGTGCCGCACTCGCAGAGATTTTTGTAGGTGAACGTGCCGCAGGCCGGACAGCGCCGCTCGCCGACCTCAGCCTCGATGATGCCGCCGTCCATGTTTGACCGGGGCTTTGATGTGCAGGCCGCCTGGAACGACCGGCGGGAACCTCCCTCATCTCCGACCGGGAAGAGGGAGTGCGGCGGCGGTCGCATCTCCCGGGGTTTTGACTTCCCGGGCCGTCCCATCCTGCCGCCGACCCGGGTGCCCGCCCGGGAGCGGATCAGAAAGCCGGAGAGGTGCATCACGAGGGAGAGGGAGTTTTCCAGAGGGGCGTCCTGCCACGCCGGCCGCTTCTTGAGCTGTAGCGTCAGCCCGAGGCAGGCGAGGAGGGCCAGGTACCCGGGGACCACGATCCCATCCCCGGAGAGGCGGTGGGGGACCAGGAGTTCCTCAAGGATCGCCTTCACTTCGGGGGTATCCGGCACGGTGAGCCCCCCCTCACTGATCCGGCCCTCCGTGCTGATCCGATCCGCGAGGAGGACGATATCTGCGGGAGCGATATCGTCCCAGAGGTATGTGTAATCGGGGTGGAGGGGGATGCCCTCAAGGGCGAACTCGATCGCCTCAAGTTCGCTCTCCGGGCGCCGCGTTCCTCCCTCAAGCCGCCACCACTCCTCGCAGTAGCACGGCGGCATAAGGGGGTGGTTGTTCTCCATGAACTCGCCGAAGCTTATCAGGATCTCGCCGGTATCGAGGATCT
>JAAYND010000257.1 GCA_012521035.1 Methanomicrobiales archaeon | reverse complement strand
CTGCTCTTCGAGGAGAGCGAGATCGCTTGCGTCCCCATCCGACAGGAGCGTGTATGCCCCCATATCATCGGAGTGGAGTATGAACCCCTCACCGTGGTTCTCAAAGCTCGTGGTGATCTCCGGCAGCCGGCCGGCCTCGACCCGGCAGAGGTGGTGGATGCGGAAGGTGACCCCCTCCTCGTGGTCCACGTAGAAGATGCCGATGCACCGGTCAGCATCCTGGTATTCCTGCCCTTTCTCAGCGAAGACGCGGGCTATGCCGGGATTGATCTCTGCAACCGCCCACCGGTATATGATCTCCCGGTCGGTGCGGTGTCTCGTTTCGTCGTTCATGGTACGTGGTATGGTCTTTCACGCTCAAGCATGAAAGGGGTTTTGAAATGTTCACGAATATCTCTTGATTCTCGATGGTTGTCAACCGGAGATGCATCTACGGGATCGGCCCTGATGCGGTCGAGATCTCCCGATAGGGGGGCATGGGTCGCAGGTGAGCGAGAGCGATCAGGGCGGACTTTCCCTCTCTACCGCACCCCCGCCTTTGCGTTCCACTCCCGCACGAGCCGGGCGTAGCATTCGTCGCAGATCTTCGCCTGCGCCTCCCGCGACCAATAGACCGCTCTCTTCGCGTTGCAGATATCACACCGGCCTATATCTACCCGAACCCGGGAGAACGTGCGGTGATCGAGCACCCCCGGTAGCGGTTGGACCTTCGCCGGCTGCTTTGCCTTCTGAAGACAGTTGTAGCAGAGATATTTCCCTCCACTGCCGCGCAAGATCGATGACGTCGGCCGCCGGCCGCAGATGTGGCAGGGCTCATCCTTCGCCACCGGGAGGGCGATGTAGTCGCGAGGGTTTATCCGGGGGGTTGTTTGCACATTTACACTCGTTTGCACATCTTCACACTCTATCTTGCACTCCGAAAATCCCCTGGATGGTGGCAGATTTGCGATCGGGTCTGTATCCTTGCAGATCTCCGGTATATTTACACAACTGGAGATCTCGCGGGCACCCGGAGAGGGAGATCCCGACCCGCTGACCGGACTCTCCGTTCCCGGTAAATGGTGTAAACTACCATCCTTATCAGTAGATATCTCTGTACATATCTCTCTAATAGAAGAACTATCAGCATCCTGAGGAGATTTCTCGTTTGCACCACACGCCGGATCAGTGTGTAAACCCGGTGTAGATGTGCAAACGTCAGGCCCCCCGGACCCCCCTGAGGTATCGTCCGGGCCACCCGGATCATCCTCCAGCCAGACCGTGGTCTGCGCTGACCATGCCCGGTAGGCCTCGAGGTCAAACGAGAAGTAGTGCTCCCGCCGGCGCACCGCGTATCCATTCATGTCGCCGGAGACGGTCGCATCGATGTAGCTCACCGCCGGGCACTTGTCCAGGATGCCGGTATAGGTGGCCCGGTTGTTGGTGTAGCCGTGGAGGAGCCGGTATGTCTGGTGATACGAGAGCCCGAGAGCGTTCTGGAGCTGGCGGACGGTGAAGACCTCGATCCCCATCTTCTCGATCGTCGCGAGCGCCGCGGCCTCGTTCTTCGTCAGTTTCGTCTCCTGGCCGCCGGCAACACCGGAGAGGGTGGAGTAGAGTTTTGCCGCTGCGTAGAAGTCTTCTTTCCGGGCGATCACCGCCCCATCCTCATCACGATCTCGCTGGAAGGAGAAGAGACGGGCGTGGCACTTGATCAGGTCAAAGAGCATGCCGGGGTTCCGGCGGTTCTGGGTTGTGGAGGATCCTATCTGCCGGGCAAACGGTATCGTGACCGCACAGACCTCCTCCCCGACCACCTCCCAGATCGCCCGGCAGACCTGGATATCGTCGGGTGTCGGTCCCTGTTCGCGTTTTGATTCATGGTTCCTTATGTGCTCGAAGACCCGCCTGTCCTGCTCGATCGAGTCGTCGATCCAGACCGTGAGCATACGGTTCATCACCTGGTCGTCGCCTGGATCCTCGACCTTTGCGAGCCACCAGATACATCGGGGCGGGATGGTGCAGACACGGAGTTTGCGCTCGGCCGTCACCGTCCGGTGCTCGATCGGTTCGCGGAAGTTCGTGGTCGCCGACTTGAGAACCTCCTGGAGGTCGTCGGAGAGCGAGACGTCATCGAAGAGGAAGACGGTGCCGGCCCGGAGGTCGTCGTCGTAGTAGAGCGCCCGGTCTGAGACGGTTCCTTTCAGACGCGAGTTCTCCGGTATGAGGTTTAGCATCGTCGTGCAGGCATGGGTCTTTCCCTTCCCGGAGTTGCCGGATATCGAGACGTGAAGGCCGTTTGTGTTCTCGACCGACCGGGAGGCGACCGAGTAGGCGAGGCACTCCGCGACGGTGCGGTCGCCGACGTGAGTCTTGTTGAAGGTATCGAGGATGAATGCGAGCGCATCCCCGGTCCTGAGGATCTCAAGCGCACGCCGGCGGTATTCGTCAGGAGGGGCGGGATCTTCTGTCCGGGTCTTTGCCCGGGGTTTCTTCGCCGGCGCCTTCCGCGCCTCATGCATCCCCCGGAGCTCAGACCACCGCTGGGCTCCTCCGCCGCAACTTGTGTGGTGGCAGCCGGCGTGGATGGCGCCGTTTGCAAACTGGATGGCAAACGCGCCGTCCTTGTGCGCCCCCGAGAACGGGCACTCCGCGAGTGCGTAGAGCGTTCCGCCGTTCCAGGGCTTTGTGTTCCTGACGGCTATGCCGTGTTCTGCGAGCCAGCGGCCGAGGTCGATCTTCTGGTCGCCTTCTGGCCGGGCGGGTTCTTCTCGCGGGAGGAGGCCGGCGAGGTGCTGGAGTTTTTCGGTCGGGACTGTGGTCATCTCGCCGGGGAGTGAGAGGATCCCTGCTCGCCGGTGGGGGCGCTTCGGCGTGGAGTCGCCCTTCCTTGATACCGTCCCGTAGAGTTTCCAGATCCGGGCGGCGTTGTAGTTCGTGGTGTCGACCGTGACGAGATCGTTTGAGAAGAGGATGTCGAGTGTGGTGAGTGTCCCTTTGATGAGCTCTTTTGCGGCCTCGTCGTTTGCAAGATCGATCCGGTAGAGGAGGTGTGCTCCGTTCCCGGAGTCTGCCCGTATGGGCTCCCCGAATCCCAGTTCAGCGAGGTACTCCGCGATCCGGGTCGCGGCATCGAGTGCCGCCTCGTGTTCTGCGTCGGTCGATGAGACCCCGCTCGGCCGGACCGGATCGATATCGATCGGGAGCCAGCGCCGGCGGATGATATCGGCGTCTGCGGTGGTGGCGTCTTTGTGGGAGAGGCGCATCTTGATCCGGTTCGCCCGCCGGGCGAGGAGCGCGGGGTTCACTGTGTTCAGGGTCACGTATATCCCGGTGACCGAGGGATCGGCATCAAGCGCCTCGACGGCCCGGGTCAGGCGTTTGTAATCGTCGAAGTAGCCTGAATGTGTCGCGCCATCGGTGAGCACCCGGACCTCGATCACGCCATCGGCGATGAGTTCTGCCGCCCGGCGGATCTCTTTCTCTACGGGTCCACTGCCGGCGGGGGTTCGGGGTTCAGTCATGGCCGGCCCTTCCTGGCCTCTGCGGTTCCCCGCCACTCCTGGCGGATCTCGCCGGTTGTGACCTGCAGAGGCGGGCGGGTGATCTCCGGTAGCTGCACTTATTGCCCTTGAGGGAGAAGAGCTGTTGGCGGTCCCGTGTGAATCGATGTTGGCGCACGCTTCAACCCGAGG
>JAAYND010000025.1 GCA_012521035.1 Methanomicrobiales archaeon | reverse complement strand
GGCTGGATTGTGGCGCCCCGCCCCATGTTACGGGTGAGGATGGCCCCGGGACAGAATAGAGCGGCGGGAAGATGCCGTAGCGTTCTTCGCAGAACCCTCATCCGGGCCTGCATCCCGCCGGCAGGGAGAGGGCCCGGGGTCTCTGGGCGCTGACCCGCCGGCCGTGGAGAGAGAAGAGGATGAGGTTTTTTTGTGGACACGACCACGAGGAGTTCCTTACTCCCCGTCCTCTTCGGTCGCATCAAGTATGGTAAACCCGATGACGCGGTCACCGTCGTCGAGCTTCATGATCCGGACGCCCCGGGTGCTCCGCTTCTGGATCGAGATCTCCTCGACCTTTGTCCTGATGACGATGCCGGATGCGCTCATGACGATGATCTCGTCGCTATCGAGAACTGCTCTCGACCCTATGACACCGCCACCCCGAGCATCGACGACGATGTTTCGCACACCCATCGTGCCCCGGCCGTGGCCGCGGAACTCGTCAAACTCCGTCCGCTTACCATACCCCTGCTCGGTTATGGTGAGGAGATGATCCTTCTCGACCAGGGATATAGCCTGCAGGGTATCCCCGTGGCGGAGACGGATCCCCCGCACCCCCATGGCGTTCCGGCGGACCGGGCGGACAGCCTCCTCGTGGAACCGGAGGCTCTGCCCGAACCGCGTCGTCAGGATCAGCTCCATATCCCCATCCGTCACCTTCACGTCCACGAGTTCGTCGTCGTCGCGGAGGGTGATGGCGTTGATCCCGGTCTGCCGGGGCCGCGAGAACTCATCGAGCGCCACCTTCACAACCGTCCCGGCCCTCGTCGCAAAGAAGAGGTAGTGGTCGGAATCAAACTCCCTGACCGGGATAACCGCGGTCACCCGTTCGCCGCCATCAAGGTTTAAGAGGTTGACGATCGCCTTGCCCTTGCTCGCCCGCTGCCCCTCGGGGAGGTCGTAGACCTTCAGCCAGTAGACTCTTCCTTTGTCGGTGAAACAGAGGAGGTAGTCGTGCATGTTTGCGACGAAGACGTTCTCGACACCATCGTCGTCCTTTGTAGCCATACCGATGACGCCGCGACCACCGCGCCGCTGGTTCCGGTAGGTGTCGAGATCGATCCTCTTGATGTAGTTTGAGGAGGTGATCGAGACGAGCATCGATTTATCCTCAATGAGATCTTCCTTATCGAAGGCCTCGGCCACGTGCCCGATCTGTGTCCTCCGCTCATCACCGAACCGCGTGCTGATATCGACGAGCTCCTTCCTGATCTCGGCGAGGATATTCGCCTCGCTCTCAAGGATCGCACTGAGGCGTCCGATCTCATCTGCGAGGGCATCGCGCTCATCCAGGATCTTCTGCTGTTCAAGCGCTGCAAGGCGCCGGAGCTGCATCTTTAAGATCGCATCCGCCTGAACCTCGTCGAGCGCGAACTTCGCCACCAGTGCCGCCTGTGCCTCTTCGGCCGAGCGAGACGCCCGGATGGTGGCGACGACCGCATCGATGTTGTCAAGCGCAATAAGAAGGCCCCGGAGGATATGCATCCGCTCCTCTGCCTTCCTGAGATCGAACTCCGTCCGCCGTCTGACAACCTCCACCCGGTGTTTCAGGAACTCCTGGATCATCTCCTTGAGGTTCAGGGTACGGGGCTGGCGGTCGACGATGGCGAGGTTGATGATCCCGAAGGTGGACTCAAGAGCTGTGTGCTTGTAGAGGTAGTTCAGGATCACCTGGGGCGCGACGCCTTTCCGGATATCGATCACGACCCGCATACCGTCACGGTCCGACTCGTCGCGTATATCGCTGATCCCCTCGATCCTTTTATCGCGGACGAGGGTTGCGATATGCTCGATCAGGCGCGCCTTGTTCACCTGGAAGGGGATCTCGGTTATGATGATCTGCGGTGTCCGTCCCTCCTCCTCAATCTCTGCGACACCACGGACGACGCACCTCCCCCGGCCGGTGAGGTACGCATCCCGGACCCCGGCGCTCCCCATGATGATCCCGCCGGTCGGAAAGTCTGGGCCGGGCATGATCTGCATCAGATCCTGTGTGGATGTGCCGGGCTCGTCGATGATCCGGCAGGTCGCCTCACAGACCTCGCGGAGGTTGTGGGGCGGCATGTTCGTCGCCATACCCACCGCAATCCCGCTCGACCCGTTCACGAGGAGGTTTGGAACCCTGGCCGGGAGGACGTCGGGCTCCTGGAGCGACTCATCGAAGTTCGGGACAAAGTCGACGGTATCCTTGTTGATGTCGGTCAGGAGCTCCTCGGAGATCTTCGTGAGTCTCGCCTCGGTGTACCGCATCGCTGCAGCGGAGTCCCCATCGATCGATCCGAAGTTCCCCTGACCGTCGACCAGCATGTAGCGGTAGGAGAAGGGTTGCGCCATCTTCACCAGTGTATCGTAGATGGCTGAGTCACCGTGAGGGTGGTATTTACCCATCACGTCTCCGACAACACGGGCGCTCTTCTTGTAGGGTTTATCGCTCGTGTTGCCCATCTCCCACATGGCATAGAGGGTGCGGCGGTGGACCGGTTTTAAGCCGTCCCTCGCGTCAGGGATGGCCCGGCCGATGATCACACTCATCGCGTAGTCGATGTAGCATGACTTCATCTCCTCCTCTATGTTGATCGGGACAACCCCTTCAGATATCAAGGTTGATCACCTCCTTTGCGTGCCGGCGGATGAAGTCCCGCCGGGCATCGACGTTCTCTCCCATCAATTTCTCGAATATCTCGTTTGCATAGGCGGCATCCTCGATCCGCACCTGCTTGAGCACCCGGTTCGCTGGATCCATAGTGGTGTTCCAGAGCTGGTCAGCGTTCATCTCACCGAGACCCTTGTAGCGCTGGATTGTGGTGCCCTTCTCGCCCCATTCGTTGATGATATCCCGCATCTCCTCTTCGCGGTAGGCGTAACGCTCCTGCCGGCCCTTTGCTACCCGGTAGAGGGGGGGTTGGGCGATATAGATGTAGCCGTTTTCGACGATCTCTGTCAGGTAGCGGTAGAAGAACGTGAGGAGGAGCGTCCGGATATGGGCTCCGTCTACATCCGCATCGGTCATCAGGATGATCTTGTGGTACCGGGCCCGTTCGAGATCGAAACTCTCGCCGACCCCGGTCCCTATGGCGGATATAAGTGCCTGGATCTCGGCGTTCTTCAGGATCCGATGCTCCGAGGCCTTCTCGACGTTCAGGATCTTCCCCCGCAGGGGGAGGATCGCCTGGAACTTCCGGTCACGCCCCTGTTTTGCGGATCCTCCGGCCGAGTCTCCCTCCACAATGTAGAGTTCGCTCTTTGCCGGGTCGCGCTCCTGGCAGTCGGCGAGCTTTCCCGGGAGCCCGATCGTCTCCAGCGTGCTCTTCCGGCGGGCGAGCTCACGTGCTTTCCGGGCGGCTTCCCGCGCCCGTGCCGCGGCCATAGCCTTATCCACGACCACCTGAAGGGTTTTTGGGTGTTCTTCGAAGTACTCGGTGAGCGATGAGTAGACGAGCGAGTCAACGATGCCCCGGACGTTGCTGTTCCCAAGGCGCATCTTGGTCTGCCCCTCAAACTGCGGTTCTGCAACCCGGGTGCTGATGACGGATATGAGCCCCTCCCGCGCATCTTCGCCCCGGATCTGGGTATCGTTGCTCTTGAAGTGGCTGCTCCTGCGGGCAGAGGCGTTGATCGCCCGGGTGATGGCGCTCCGGAACCCCTCGAGGTGGGTGCCGCCCTCCCGGGTGTTCACGCTGTTGACGTAGGTGTAGATCGTCTCTGCGTACGAGTTGTTGTACTGGAGCGCCACCTCGACCTCGACAAGGCTCTCAGGATCGCTCCTCTGGAAATAGATCACGTCGTCGTGGAGCGGTTCCTTCCCCTCGCCGATATGAGCGACAAACTCCCGGATACCCCCTTCGAAGCAGTGGGTGACCGCATCCCCGGTGCGCTCGTCCCTGAGGGTGATCGTAAGACCGCTGTTGAGGTAGGCGAGCTCGCGGAGCCTGTGATCCAGCATATCGTAATCGAAGTTGACGGTCTCAAATATCGACCGATCGGGCTGGAACGATATCCTGGTTCCCTGGAGGCGCTCGTAGTCCAGCGGGTGCCCGGGCTTTGTGCCGTAACGCTCCTCATACCGGATCTTCATCTCGTGCTCGGTCTCCGGCCGGCCCGAGAGTGGTTTAGATACCTGACCCTGCCGGAACTGCATATCATAGACGTAGCCGTCCCGGAATACCGTCGCATCGAGCCAGCTCGCGAGAGCGTTGACCACCGAGACACCGACACCGTGCAGGCCGCCGGAGACCTGGTACGTGGATTTGTCAAATTTCCCGCCGGCGTGGAGCACGGTGAGGACGATCTCAAGAGCGCTCTTGCCGTATTGGGGCATGGTATCGGTCGGTATACCCCGTCCGTTATCCTCTATTGTGATTGAGCCGTCCCGGTTGATGGTCACCATTATCAGGTCACAGAACCCGGCGAGAGCCTCATCAACGGAGTTGTCCACAACCTCATAGACCAGATGGTGCAGTCCCCGGGCTTCTGTGCTGCCGATGTACATGGCAGGGCGCTCACGTACGGGTCGCAAACCCTCAAGTACCGTGATGTGGGAAGCATCGTAGGTATCAGTCATTTACGACCTCCGCTATACGAGCGGCGCCCTGAATCGCAGCAAAATTCACACTATATATTGGTTGTATAAGCACTTATAGTGTATGGCTCTGGAGAATCTCGCCGCTCCGGCCGCTGCCGGCGGTGTGAGGCACAATTTCATCATTTCCCGGAGGCGCCGGAGTGAGTCGGTATATGCCGGGATGCGCGGGGGAGTGGAGTCTCTTTCAGACGGCCCGGGCTATTGCCGTGCGCGGGTCACCGGGATCATGGGCGGGGGACTCTATCAGTCGTACTTTCCGGAGTCCGGATCCGGTATACCGAAGTGCCTGTCGAGTGCGATCCCGATCTGGTTGAGGATCGTGCGGGCACCCGCGGCATCCTCCTGGTCCATGATGCCCGCCTGGTGCCAGATCACCATCTTGCGGAGGCGCTCGACGAGCTCCTCGATCTCGGTTCCCCGGAACTGCTCCGGGACGGTGAGTTCGGTGAGGTGGTCGGCAGCGCCGTAGAAGGCTTTCTCCGGAGGCAGGCCGAAATGCCGCGATAGCAGCATCAGGTTGATGACAAAACCCCTGCCAAATTCGCTCCTATTAGGCATAGTTACCCTTGTTCACCCCCGGGAGATATGAACGATCCGTTTCTTCTCCGGCGCCTGAACACTTCTTCATTGTAAGGCGCTACCGGGCGATATTGCCGGCTATTCCCCATGCTATCTGGATCGTGGGGATGTTCCGGCTACCTCGAAGCACCCAGACCTCTGTGCGCGACCGACGATCCCGCTTTGCCGGAGGCCAGAACCTGCGAAACGTTCAGACTTTAAGAAGATGGCGCATTTTAGACGCAAACAGCACCCCCATGCCACGGATCAGGGCGGGTTTCAGGACGAGTTTCCTGAGCAGGGCGTCCGGCCGGTCCATGTCACCGTGCTCCACGATCGTATTGATGATATCCGGGTCGTTTAGCGCCCGACAGAGCCGGTCGATATCCTCCGGCGTCATCTTCTGTCGTATCCGGAGCGCTTTCAGCCCGATATCGAGTTCTCTCCCGAAGTCCTCCTTCCACCGC
>JAAYND010000256.1 GCA_012521035.1 Methanomicrobiales archaeon | reverse complement strand
AGTTCACCGCCGTGGTCTTTGACCAGTGCGACGATGAGATGGACTGGGTCCGGGTCGTCTGGTCGTGCTCCAACCCGTGCGTTGGCACACCCGACCGGGCCGGCCTCTTTGTTGCACTTGCGGAAGGGTCTGCCGATGTGATAGCCAGGGCTGGCGGAGTGGAGGGAACAGCGGCGGTCATCATCGGAGCTGGATCTCCGGTTGACCCCGACCCGACCCCAACACCGCCCCCGACCGAGCCGGGGAACAGCGGCGGGCCGACACACTATAGCGGTGGCGGAGGAGGAGGCGGTGGCGGCGACACTGGACCAACCTTTGCGACAGGAATATGCGAGAATCTGAGGAGCGGTGAGACGTTCACGTTCTCGGATATCAGTGTCTCCTCGGTCAGCAGCGTTACCATCACGGCGGCCAACACCATACCGAGGATGATGGTGACCGTGAGAGAGTCCGCATGTCCCAATGCGGCGAATCCTCCTGTTGATGATATCTATGAGTACTTCGATATCAACCTCTACTGGACGAATCCAAACAACATCGACAGCGCATTGGTGATCTTCAGCATCTCTGCCGACTGGCTCGAAGCCCGGGGTATATCCCCGGATGAGATCGGGCTCATGCATTATGTCAACGGAGCCTGGGAGGCCCTGGAGACCGACTTTATCGATGAGCGGGACGGAAAGTATCACTTCCGTGCAACCACATGGGGATTCTCCACATTCGCCATCGCTGCTGTAGCATTGGAGAATGAGACGACAGGTGAGGAGACAAACACCACAGCAGAAGGAGATACGAACACCACGGTTGAGGAAGAGACGGATGTCACAACCAGTGTGACAACCGTTGCGACGACTGAGGAGGCGTCGGCCCCTGCAACGCCACTTGTCTATGCACCTCTCTTCGCTCCGCTGACTATCCTTCTCTGGTGGAGAAGGAGAAGATAACCCATTTTTTTACCCGGGGATCATGCGATCCCGGGGAGAGGCGGGGATCTGCCGGAGTATTATGAGATACCTGCTAAATCCTGCCCGATCCCCTGCTCGGGTCGTCATCTTTCTGCATCGCCGGCATCGCCTTTACACTGGTGAATGCGACACCTGTAACTCATGACATCTACCGGCCGGCAGAATAAAACAGGGTTTAAACAGAGCAGGAATTTCCAGACTCTGTTCTTCCAAAAATGGGGTGTTCAGGTTACTGTTCAGCCAGACAGGAACTTAATACCGGCGGAAGTCGCTTCTTGGTCTCGGAGGCCGGGCCTCGTCGATCTTTAAGGTGCGACCTTCGAACACAGTATTGTTCAGGGCTTCTTTTGCCTTCTCAGCCTCTTCAGGGCTGGACATTTCAACAAACCCGAACCCCTTGCGTTCAATGACTCTGACGTCGTTCACCGTCCCGAACCGGGCAAATAACTCTTTCAGTTGCTCTGCATTTACCGAGTAGGTGAGGTTTCCAACGTACAGCTTGTTGCTTTCCATTCAAAGATCCTCTTCATTCATGTACATTCAAACCTTAACTACTCTTCGGACAAAATTGGCGCCGGAGAGAGATACATTAATGGTGGCCCGGGTCATTGGTATACACCACCAGCTAATATATGCAGGCGGAGTCTGGTGTCGCCTGCCCACTGGAGTTGATTAACTGAGTAATAGACGAGGATCACAAAAAGGCGGAAGCGAAGAGATAGTACGGGTACGGTTACCGAAAAAACGAAACCGCGAAATATTCGCCAGGGCTGACCTGATGCTTGGGGCGAATCATATACGGGTCCGTTGTGAGGACGGAGTCACACGCATCGGGCGGATCAAGGGCAAGATCAAGAAGCGCCTCTGGATACGTGAGGGAGACCTTCTTATCGTCGTTCCCTGGAGTTTCCAGGATGAGAAGTGCGACATTGTCTACCGCTATGTCGGGGCCCAGGTAGACTGGCTCAAGAGACGTAACCTCCTCAACCAATAATTTTTCACATACCCATTCCCGCAGTTCCGTTCCCGCAGTTGAGATACTTTCTCCGGCAGGGCTCTACACTCCATTGCCGGAGAATGACAGAAAGTTCCGGGGGTATCCGTGTTCTTAACCTCCGGGAGGGCATCTGCTGTTCTGGAGTTTTTTTCTGTAGCGCAAGCGAGTTCTATAGCGCCAGCGAGGGATGAGATCGGGGCCGGCCTTTCCAGAGGCTATTGCCTGCATTGGCTCTGATCCTCATAGGATGGGGGAGAGGGGAGGATAATGCATGGGGACGCCTTTCTGACTGCGCCCTTCCCGGGCTCTTGCCACGAGAACCCCCGCTCCTGCGCGGGAGCCCTGTGGAGGGCCGGTATGGTTCTCTTTGCCGGGGAGAGGGTTCCCTCCCCGGCCCCTCCCCGGGCGATATCCCCACGGTCCGGCGTATGGGATGATGCCGGCGAAGGGCATACTCGGTGCCGGCATCCCTGGCCGGCCTTTCCGGGGATATCGCGACTACTGCCCCCTTCGGGGCGGGGGAGGAGCGCCGAAGGCGCGGGTGGGGTGGGGGTGAGGTGTACAGGATCATCTTCCCCGGTTGCGCCCTCCCCGGGCTCTT
>JAAYND010000255.1 GCA_012521035.1 Methanomicrobiales archaeon | reverse complement strand
TGAAGAGCGCGTCAAACCCGTCCACTGTGACATCAGAGACAGCCTGGTCGATCGTGACCGGTGTCTCCTCCTTCTTCCCATGGACCGTCTCGCCCGCAGAGAGACCGACGAGGGTGAGGTCGTGGCCAGCCTCCCGGAAGGCTTCTGCCGGTTTTGTGTACTCGATATCCTCAAACATATCCGTGATCAGGACGGCGATCTTGCTCATCTCCATCTCCTCCGGCACCCCGATCAGGGCCATCCGACATAATACTGCCGGAGGAAATCCTCTAGGTTTTTATGCGATTGCGCCAGACTCTGAATATGTCCACGCCGCCGGATTGGTGGAATCTTGCGCCTGAGGAGGTCATGCAGGAGCTCGGCGCGGGTTCTGCCGGCCTCTCCGAGAGAGAGGCAGAGGAGCGGCTGGAGCGCTACGGGGAGAACGCCCTCCGGGAGGAGGCGCGGGAGACACGGCTTCAGGTCTTCCTCCGGCAGTTCAAGGGCATCCTCATCGGTATCCTTATCGCCGCCGCGGCGGTCTCGTTTCTCGTCGGCGAACCGCATGACGCCGCTGCCATCCTCATAATCGTCCTCTTAAACGCCCTCCTCGGGTATACCCAGGAGTGGCAGGCCGGGGAGGCCATTGAGGCGCTCAGGAAGATGCTCGTCCAGCGGGCGGTGGTCATCCGCGATGGAGAGCAGCAGGAGATCGATGCTTCCGCGGTCGTGCCGGGAGATATCGTTCTCCTTGAGATGGGGGAGCGGGTGCCGGCAGACCTCTCGCTCATCGAGGCGACGTCGCTCCAGGTCGACGAGGCGGCGCTGACCGGAGAGTCTGTCCCCGTCGATAAGGCGCCGGGCCGGCTCCCTCCGGAGACCCCTCTTGCCGAGCGGAGTAACATGGTCTTTTCCGGGACGACGGTCGTCAACGGCCGGGGCCGGGGGGTGGTCGTCGCCACCGGGATGGAGACCGAGTTTGGGAAGATCGCGGGGCTCTCCCAGCGGGTCATGGCTGAGGCGACCCCGCTCTCCCGGCAGATGGACATACTCGGCCGCGACATCGGGTTTATCGCCCTCGCCATATCGGCGCTTGTGGTCGTCGTCGGTCTCCTCCAGCAGCGGGAGCTCCTGGAGATGTTCCTCGTCGGGGTCTCGCTCGCGGTGGCGGTGATCCCCGAGGGACTCCCGGCGGTCGTGACGCTGACGCTCGCCATCGGGATCAAGAACATGCTGCGGCGAAACTGCCTGATCCGCCGCCTCCCGGCATCAGAGACCCTCGGTGCTGTCTCGGTGATCTGCACCGATAAGACCGGAACCCTCACCAGGAACGAGATGGTGGTCGTCCGGGTGAAGACGCCCGAGAGCGCCGTGGCGGTGACCGGGACCGGCTACGCCCCGGAGGGGGAGTTCCTCCGTGATGGTGAGTCCATCGACCCCCGGAGGGATCCGGGGCTCCGGCAGTTCCTGCGTGCATCCCTCCTCTGCAACCACGCAACCCTCGCCACCGATGAAGCGGGTGAGTGGCGGATATTCGGTACACCGACCGAGGGAGCGCTCGTCGTCGCGGCGGCGAAGGCCGGCCTCACCCGGGAAGGTGCTCCCGAAGCGGTCCAGGAGTTCTCGTTTGACTCGACGAGGAAGCGGATGACGATCAT
>JAAYND010000254.1 GCA_012521035.1 Methanomicrobiales archaeon | reverse complement strand
GATCAGTCGAGAAGTTGAGCGGGATTGTCGAGTGCTCGGTTGAGTATATCCAGAATCCTTCGAGGGGGGCGATCTGATCGGTTTCTGCGAGTGCCACCCATTCTCCGGCGGCGGTATCATACCGGAAGATCGAGCGGCCGCCGGTCTCGACGGGGGCAAAGATCAACGCGGTGTCGTTCCCGGCGACAAGCGGCCGGGGGACCGAGATGAAGTTCCAGCCGGGGGAGAGGGTGAGCGCCGGGCCGGGAGGCGGAGGTTCGTGCCCCTCGAGCACGTTGAAGGCCGCGGTCCGGGACGCACCGGTCTCGATCGACTCAACCGCGACGTTGTAGCGGTCTGGCCCAAGATCGGTCGCGCCGACCTCGAAGGACCAGGTGTTCGCGCCGTCACCCTTCCGGACGATCGCAGCACCGGCGACGCCTGCACTGTTGCCCGGATCGAACACAGCGGGAACCACCTGGACCGCGAGCGTATCGCCGGCCGCGAGGTTCGTGGTGCCGGAAATCATGAACGCACTGCCCGCGGTCTGGTTGCCGATCGGGTCGATCCGGACGTATGGCTCCTCGACGACGAAGGTGAGGTTCGCATAGATGTCGTCGACGTCCGGGGAGTCGAGGGCGGCGATCAGCGCGTTCGCCGCCTCGGCAGCCTGCAGTGTGGCGAGGTCGACCGGCGTTATGCCGTTGCCCGTAAGCATGGTGCCAGAAGCCCAGACGTCAACTATGTCGTCGACCGGGTGCTGGATGACAACGAAATACCGGCCGGAAAACAGGTTCGCGGTATCGCTGGGCGCAACCCTGTACTCGAACCTGCCGTCGGGCCTGAGGGGGACGGGCTGCTGGAGTTTGTAGTAGTTCTTACCGAAGATCCAGATGCAGACGTTGGCCGGGTTGCCAGTTGCGGTCCCGGCGATCGTCAGGTCGTCTCCCTTCGCGACGGCGGCGCCGCTCGCGGTTGCCGCGACGGAGGGGGACCTCAGCTGGAAGGAGGCCGTGCTGTAGGGAATATCGCTGAGAGAGTCCTTGCCGCGGGGCGCCGAGACGGCATAGACTGTGTAGCCGCCGGCGTCAAGAATCCTCTTGACACGGGAGGTATCCCACCGGTAGGTCCAGGTGTCGTCGGGATCGACGGCCACCCGGGTGAAGGTGCTCGCATTGCCGGTTTGAACTCCTGCGCTGACGGCTCCCGTGTTGACATCTTCAAACCTGAGGCCGTTGCCGTCGATGTTCGGGCCGGTCAGGAAGAGGTAGACGGTGTCGCTGTCGGTGCAGGTCCCGGAGAGCGTGATCTCCTCGCCGACGGCGTAGACGCCGGTTCCGGATGCGACGATGGTGACGACGCCCCGCTCGACCCTCACCCTGGCCTCGTCGTAGATCTCCGGGGCTGCCGGGTCCTCGACGCGGATCGTGAACCGCCATTCTCCAGTGCTCTGGTTGGTGTTGAACTGGACGGTACGGGTGCCGCCGGCGTTGGTTGTAACGGTCACGTCAGTGGGGCTGGAGATGCTCGCGACGCCGATCTGGCCGGGTGCGACAACCGGATATGCTCCCGGGGCAACGCCGCCGATCTCCCTGACGAAGAGGCGGTAGTCCTTCTTTGCCTCCCCGGTGATGGTCACAGTGAAACTGTTGCCGCGGGTGACCGTGTCCTTGTTGGCCGTGATGGCAAGCGTCCTCGTAACGACCTCAAAGGTTACAACGTTTGAGTCAAAGTTCTTACCATAGAAGTCGGAGGTAGTGGGCCATTTTGCCTGGGCGGTGTAGGTTCCTGCCGCGGCATCCGCCAGGTTGACGCCGCCCACGTATGCGGTCGTGCCGTCCGCCGGGATGCCCCGGAGGTCCAGGCCGCCGAACTGGTTTGTCGCGCCGCCGCCGGGCAGGGTGACCACGATGTTCATTGCGCCGGGGTAGCCATTCATGTTGTTCGCCAACTTGAAGGCCAGGATGTTGTCGCGGCCGACGGATTTTCCGTTCACAGAATCTCTCAGGGATGTGTTCAGCACAACATCGAGCGCCACGCTGGGAATATTGATGAATATGTGCCCTGCGGCATTTGCCGGTGTGATCTCATTAACGCTCTGGTTG
>JAAYND010000253.1 GCA_012521035.1 Methanomicrobiales archaeon | reverse complement strand
TATGACCCGGTCGTCAACGGAGGTAATGTATGGGACTCATGAAGTGTTGCCGCGAGCAGGTCGTCTCTGTCTCGCCGGACACGCCGGCGGTGGAGGTGGCGAAGATCATGGGTGCGAAGAACGTCGGAAGCGTCGTCATCGTCAGCGGGGACAACCGGCCCGTCGGTATACTCACCGACCGCGACCTCACGACCCGTGTTATGGCGCGGGAGAGGGATCCCGGTGAGGTGCGGGCCAGCGATATCGTAACCCGGGATGTGGTCACGTTCCAGGACAGCATGGGTGTCTATGAGGCCATCCAGAAGATGACCGCTGAGGGTATCAGGAGGATGCCGGTCGTCGATGATGCCGGGAGACTGATCGGGATCGTCACCATGGATGATATCATACGCATGCTGGGCGAGGAGATGGCTGCTATAGCGAAGAATATAGAGAAGCAGAGCCCGCCCTGGCAGGAGGTGGCCCCGCCCATACCCATGTGAGGGGCCGGGGTTCTCCTCAACCCTGCTCGATGGCGAAGGCGACAGTCTCCCCTGACTGGATGAGGAGACGCCGTATCGCGCTGAGCATCTCCTCCCATGTCGATCCGGGAGGGAGTGTGAGGTCGCCATCGAGCGCGTAGACCCGGAAGAGGTAGGCCTCACCTTCTCCTGGTTCCGGGCAGGGGCCCCGGTAACCGATGGTCTCAAAGTCGTTTGTGCCCTGCACGCCATGGAGAGGGGTCTCCACAACCTCCTCCCCGACCGGAAATCCCTCCGGGATCAGCGGGACAGGGGGAAGGTTCCAGATGATCCACGCCACTTTTGCCGGCCCCTCTTCGGGGCTTGCCGTCGCGAGGATCGCAAGCGATCTGGCGTCCGGGAGGAGACCCTCCACGCTGATCGGAGGCGATCGGTTCGCCCCCTTGCAGGTGTAGATCTCCGGGAAATCTTCGAAATCCAGTTTTACAATAAGTCCTGCCATGGTATCGGTCTCCGTCGATGGTCATCTATCGGATACGGGATGTGAAAAAGGTTTGTCCGGTCACCGGGAGTGGGGGACGACGATCTCCCCGAACTGCCGGGTGTGCCCCTGCATCGCGGTGATGAGGTCATCCCTATCCGCACCCGGCGCAAGATCGAGCATGGCATCCAGCCCGTAGACCTTGATGTGGTAATGGTGCACTTTGCCGGGATGCGGGCAGGGGCCGGCGTAACCGGCCTTTCCAAAGTCATTCATCCCCTGGATGGCAGGGATCGGGTGGGTGACCCGGGGCTCTGGAGGAACGCTCCCGGGGATCTCCGGGGTCGCGGGTATATTCCAGGCCAGCCAGTGTGTGAATATGCCCTTTGAGGCATCCGGATCATCCATGATGATCGCAATATAGGGTGCATCCAGCCCCCGGATCCTGATCGGCGGGGAGATATCCACCCCATCACAGGTATGCTCCGGGGGAAACCGGTCGAAGTCGAGCTCGATCGTCAGGTTCTGCATACGCATCGCCTCTCCGGCACCCCCATGGGGGTTGTCGTATATACCCATTGCGATCAGGCAGCCGGTTCCCGGGGCTCAGGCAAGTCCCATATCCCTGGCCTGGATAAGCAGATCCTGCACCTCCCGGTCGGTGATGTCGTGCCACCGCTCGTACGCCTGCGCGACCGCGAACGTGCGGCCGGCCCTGATGTTCGGGCAGACGACGAGGTCTGCCTTCCCGGCGATGAAGGTGACGGCGTGAAGCGATCCTGTGGGGACCGCAACGATGACCCGGGCAGGGGAGGCGGCCCGGGTCGCCTCGATGGCGGCGAGCATCGTGTACCCGGTTGCAAGACCGTCATCGACCAGGATCGCTGTCCGGCCGGCGATCTCCGGCCCCTCCCGGCCACCGGTGAACTTCTCCATCCGCTCCTCCACGTTCTTCCTCGCCTTCGCGACCGCGGCATTCACCTCAGCCTCCGAGAGGCCGAGCCCGGCCATGAGGGGGCGGTTCAGGAAGACCTGCCCATCCCAGGTCACAGCGCCGAACCCGGCCTCCGGGTTCCAGGGGATCTGGACCTTCCGCACCACAGCCATCCGGAGCGGGGCCCTGAGCACCCGTGCCACCTCAAGCCCCACCGGCACCCCTCCGGCGGGGATGGCGCAGATAACCGCATCAGTGATCCCCTCCATCGACGAGAAGATCGCTGAAACCCTCCTTCCCGCGTCGGTCCTGTCTTCAAAGACCCCCAGCCTGTCCCGCATCGCTCGATCTTCGATGACCCGGCTCATATCCAGCATGGGCCAAGCCTCTACCGCGCCGGGGTATTAACGTTTGGGGTTGAGATGGCGGAGCGGGAGGTTCCGGGTCGTGAGATCGGGGATGGGGATGAATCTTTTTTGCCTGTAGAATGGGTTTACTGACCTGGATCATCTAACCCATTCAATTCGATATGTCGATAGGCCGGCGCCCTCAGTCTCTGGGTGGTGCTCCAGGAGACAGCTGAAAATAGAAGCATTTTCGCCATGCGATTTGTTTGTTATGGATGCGGGTTGTTGCTCGACTCAAGTCCGGTCTGATCCCTGAGATCGATTATCAATTATGCGCTGGAGGGCTACCTGCCGAAAAGTTCTCTGAAGGTATCCTGGTCGCGCAAAAATAGATGAGTTTTCATCGGATGGATTTTACAAGTTCCTCTCCGTAGTCACGTACCCAGCGGGTCATCTCCCGACCTTCCGGGGTATCATACCGGTCGGGATCCGCCATGTACCCCTCAAATCGGCGGGCATCATCGCCTTCCAGGTAAAGACCCAACTCGATCTTCTGGGCCATATTAACATCATCTCCACACCGTTCTCGGCGCGTTATGATACGGTATACCCTGCCAGGTTGATATGTATTCGGGTGAACACAGGCCTCACAATCGAGCTCGTCAGTTTCTCATACTCCCCGAACCTCCATCGAACAGGATAGCGGGAAGCAATCTTTATACTCCATACCCCCCTATAGTGAACTATGGTAACAACGATCCAGCTCCGGGCGGAGACCAAGGCCCGCCTGGATGATGTAAAGGTGCACCCGCGGGAGACCTACGACGAAGTGCTGAACCGCCTCCTGGACATGGCGTACGATCCAGAACCGCTCTCCGATGAATCCATGAAGAAGATTGAAGAATCTTTTGAAGACATACGGGCCGGCAGAGTTCGCCCCTTCGAGGAGTACGTGCAGGAACAGGGTCTATGATATGGCGACTGCTCATCACGGCGGGTGCCGAGCG
>JAAYND010000252.1 GCA_012521035.1 Methanomicrobiales archaeon | reverse complement strand
TGCTCGATATCCTTATACCTTCGTATGAGTAATACTATTGTTCCGATTGTGGGCTTGTGGCCTAGCCCGGATATGGCGTCAGCCTCCTAAGCTGAATATCGGGGGTTCGAATCCCCCCAGGCCCGTCACATTTTTGTAAAACCACGCTATCCCCGGGGTAAATGCATCCCTCCTGCCGGGATAGTTAATCCCGGCATCTCTCACAACCTCCACCGCGCAAGCGCTTCTTCGGTTTCTGCATCAGATGCCACCTTATTTATCGTTCGCGCATCAAACTCTTCGGGAATGAGTGTCTCTGCTCTTGTACGGATTACCCGCCCGCACAATGCCGCTGTCGCTGGCCTCACCGCACTCCTCGGGTACCTCATCGCCACAGGGACGCTCACGCTGCCCTCGCTCCTGCTCGCCGGGGTCGTCGTGCTCATCACCGCCGCCGGGAACGTCATAAACGATCTCTACGATATCGATATCGACCGGATCAACCGGCCTGACCGGCCCATCCCATCCGGCGCGATCAGTCTCCAGGGAGCGAAGATCTATGCGACAGTACTCTTCGCCGGCGGGATCGTGCTCGCCACCCTGACAACGCCGCTCTGCCTCCTGATCGCCCTCATCAACTCGGTGATCCTGATCGCCTACGCCGCTCACCTGAAGCGGATCCCGGTCCTCGGCAACCTCGCCGTCGCTTACCTGACAGCGAGCATATTCCTCTTCGGCGGTGCGTTTGCCGGCATCGAGGGGCTTATCCGGAACATATCGCTCGCGACGATAACGTTCCTCGCCACCACTGCACGGGAGGTCTTAAAAGATGCAGAGGATGTGGACGGCGATGCGGCCGGAGGCGCACGCACCCTCCCGATGATCATCGGTATCCAGGGGACCGGGGTGGTGGCGTTCACCTGTGCCTGCGGCGCCGTGGTGGCGAGCATACTCCCCATCGGCGACTGGTGGGGCCTCTTCTACCTCATCGCCATCGGGTTTGTGGACGCGGTCATCCTCTTCGGGGCCTCGCGGGGACTGGGGTGCAGAACAGCGGACTGTGTCCGCAACTCCAGTGCGACATCGATCCTCCGTGCCGGTATGTTTGCCGCGCTCGCGGTCTTTGCGATCGCCGCGATTATGTGAGCGGTCGCCCATCTGCACATGTTCCCGCGGTATACTTCATCGGGGTCCCGGACGCTTTTTTGCGACAACGCCACTGATAATTTTATCTGGTTGCGGATCAAGCTGTTATCTGAGAGGTCTTCATGAAAATCTACCGGCACGGGGACACATATATAGCACCGAGAGGTTCCTTTTTTGACGGAAACGTGAAGATAGATGGCAATTTCATCACCCCTCCGGATACACACATCTGGGGCAATGTAATCGTTGCCGGCTGCCTCGAACTCGGACCACACTCAACAGTCGGTGGGTACGTCGAGGCAAAGAAGGTCGTCGTCGGCCATGACGCCAGGGTAAAAGGGCCACTCACCGTCCTTGAGACCGCCACCATCTGCGACAATGCGCAGCTTCACTCCATCCAGGCTGGGGGGGACATCACCCTCCGGCCGGGCGTTAAGGTCGGCGAGGTCAACAGCAAAGAGACGATCTTCGTCTACGGCAGGGTCGCAAGCGAACGGTTATTCGGCAGGGCTGTGAAGGTTTACGGAATCTGATGGGGGTTCGATGCCGATCAGGGCGGCATCCCTCACCCCGGTCCAGTCTGCGATCGTCTCCACACACCCGTCCTTGAAGTTCACCACACCGATAGCGGTAAGCCCCATCCGGTCGGCCATATCGATCCCCTCTTTTACCTCCATGAGGCAACCGACGCCGATGATCGCCCGAGGACGATACTTCTTGACCATCCGCTTGACGAACGTCGAGCCCGGGACGATGAAGACATGATACCCGATACCCTCAAGCCACTCCACATTCTCCCCGACCGGGCAGCGACCGCATCGCCGGCATTTCAGACCCTCGGGTGTCAGGTGTGCCGGGCACTCCGCTGAACGCAGGCAGTGGGGCAGGAAGATAGCGCGGCACTCCACCGGGATCTCGGCGAAGGCCTGTTTGTTCATGGTGTTCCGAAGCGTTATAAAGAACGTAACGAGATCCTTATCATCGAGTCCGAGGAGTTTGCAGAACGCCTTCACGAGTCCCTCGAGGAGGACCATGCCGGGTATCAGGATCCGGGGCAGGTAGAACTTCCCCCGGGTAATCGATGCGGTGGCGATGATCGCAAGGGCTATCGCCGCAAGCACCATGGCGAGGATGAGGAAGACCGTAACCTCCCCGATAAGGGTCATCAGCCCGACCCAGATCTCTGTATCAAAGAATGTCATATTTTCTCCTATTTTCTGATCAGCCTGAATGATTCGGTGTATGGCTGCCGGAGCACCCCGATATCGGTTACGATCGCATCGACGAGGTCGAGGGGCGTGGCGTCGAAGGCGTAGTTGAGTACGGCCACATCATCGGGTGCGAGCTGGCGCTCGCCGCAGTATGCGAGTTCGGCCCGGTTCCGCTCCTCGACGGTGACCTCCTCCTCGGTCCGCGTGAGGTCGAACGTGGAGACCGGCGCCGCGACGTAGAACGGTATTTTATGATGCCGGGCGGCGACGGCGTGCATGTACGTCCCGATCTTATTGAAGACCGCGTCTCCCGTGATCCGGTCTGCGCCGACGATGACGAGGTCGATCGCCCCCTTCCGCATCAGGTACGCGGCCGAGGAGTCCGGGATGAGGGTCACGTCGATACCGTCCCGGGCAAGTTCCCAGCAGGTGAGTCGTGACCCCTGGTTCAGCGGCCGGGTCTCGCAGGCGATCACCCGGACGTCCTTCCCGGCGGCGACCGCCGACCGGATCACCCCGAGCGCTGTTCCCCAGCACCGGCAGGCGAGCGCTCCGGCGTTGCAGTGGGTGAGGACGGTGCACCGGTTGGGGAAGAGGCCTTCACCGAACGCACCGATCTTCCGGCAGGTCAGTTCGTCCTCCTCGGCGACCGCGTTCGCCTCCGCGACCGCGAGCCGTTTCGCCTCCTCAACCGACGCGGCCATCGCGACCTTCCGTATCACGCGGTCGATCCCCCACGCGAGGTTCACCGCGGTCGGCCTGGTGCCCCGGAGGAGGTCGGCGGCCTGACCGACCTCCACCCGGAACCGGTCCAGATCCTCTTCAGTGCTCCGGACGGCCGCGAGCGCCACACCCATCGCACCCGCGATACCGAGCGCCGGCGCCCCCCGGACCTCGAGCCTCCGGATCGCCCGGGCGAGGTCATCGATGGTGGTGCACCGGACAACCCGGCACTGCCCGGGGAGGAGGGTCTGGTCGATGTAGACGATGCTCCCGGTCTCCTCCTCCCATGCGATGGTGTAGGGCTCTTCCTCTGTCATGCTCACTCCGCCCGAAGGGTATCCAGATAGGCCCGCATAGCCGCTGCCCTGCCCATGGCGACCGAATCGGGTATATCCCTCGGTGCGGTTGCCGCCCCGGCGACGTATATCCCCGGCTTTACCGTGAGGACGGGACCGACCTTCTGGTCGGCTATACTGAAGAACCCCGTCTCATCCTGCGGGATACCAAGCATATTTGCGATCTCATCCGCCCCGGCGGACGGCTCAAGCCCGATCGAGAGCACAACGAGGTCGGGGTGGACCGTCTCCATCTCAAGGGTCTCGGTGTTCTCGGCGACCATCACCAGGTGATCGTTCTCTTCGAGCACCTCACCCGGGAACCCGCGGATGAACCGGACCCCGAGATCCTTCGCCCGCTCGTAGTACTCCTCGTAGCCCTTGCCGTATGCCCGGATATCGTTATAGAAGACGGTAACCTCGATCCCGGGGTTCTTCTCCTTGATGAGCATGGCGTTCTTCATAGCGTACATGCAGCAGACCCCTGAACAGTAGGGGCGACCGGCGGCGATGTCCCGGGAACCGACGCACTGGACGAACGCTATGCTCCGGGGCGGCTTCCCGTTTGAGAGCCGCCGGAGCCTGCCCCCCGTCGGGCCGCTCGCGTTGATCATCCGCTCAAACTCAAGGCTCGTTATGACGTCAGGGATTGTGAGGTAGCGGAACTGTCTCTTGTTCCTCGCATCAAACGTCCCGTACCCTGTGGTGACGATGATGCTCGCCGCCTCGATATCGATGAAGCGCTCCTCATCCTCGCGGAGGATCGCCTCCCTTCCGCAGACATCGTAGCAGAGACCGCACTCGATACAGTGCTCCTGGTCCTTGATGACGATATCAGGGACCGCCTGGGGGTGGGGTTTGTAAATGGCCTTCCGGACGCCTATGCCGGCATCGAACCGGTTGTAGACCTCCACCGGGCATATATGGACGCAGTCCTCACACCCGTTGCACTCGCTCTCGATGATGTAGCGGGGGTGTTTCCTGACCCTGACGCGGAAGCTCCCGGCCTCGCCGCTGACCGACTCGACCTCGGAGCATGTGTGGATGGTGACGTTCGGGTTCCGGCTCACCTCCACCATCTTTGGAGAGAGGATGCACATGGAGCAGTCGTTTGTGGGAAACGTCTTGTCGAGTTGAGCCATATGCCCGCCGATGGAGGGTTCGCGCTCGATGAGGTGCACGTGGATGTTGTGGCCGGCGAGGTCGAGCGCCGCCTGGATGCCGGCGACCCCGGCGCCGATGACGACAACCTCAACCATTGCGGTACTCCCCGGCGAGCTTGATGTACTCCCGCGCGTTGTGGAGGATCGTCTCCTGCTGCTCAGGCGTCGTCTCCCTGACCACCTTCCCGGGCACGCCGAGGACGAGCGATCGCGGCGGGATCACTCTTCCCTCAGTCACCACGGCGCCGGCGCCGATGATGGAGCCCGTCCCCACCACAGCGCCGTTTAAGACGATCGCACCCATACCGATGAGCACATCGTCCTCGACGGTGCAGCCGTGCAGGATGGCGCCGTGGCCGACAGAGACCCCCGCCCCGATCCCTACCGGAAACCCGGGCGTGGTGTGGACGACGGCGTTATCCTGTATGTTTGAGCCGGCCCCTACCGTGATCGAGTCCCTGTCGGCCCTGACCACAGCGCCGAACCAGATGTTCACGTCATCAGCGAGAGTCACATCTCCGATGACTGTTGCGTTCTCCGCAATAAAGATGCGGTCTCCCACAACTGTTCCACTCCCCATAGTACGTCTACTGTTTGTTGTAACGATACAAAATGTTCTCCCTCCACACATGGCGCCCCTGGAGCACTACCCATAAAAGATCCTGCGGCAAACGTTTCTTGATGAAAGTGATGGTCGGGGGGACGTTCGATCCCCTGCATGCCGGGCACAAGAAACTCCTCTCCCGCTCGTTTGAGGTGGCGGGACCTGACGGCGAGGTGATCATAGGGTTAACGACCGACGAGTTTGCCGGCGCGAAGGTACACCCCGTCCATTCATACCAGAAACGCCTGGAAAACATAAAGGAATTTATCAGAAAGCGAGGTTATACGGCGGAGTGGAAGGTCGAACCGCTCACTGACCGCTACGGTAGCGCTCTCGACGTCGATTTTGATATACTCGTCGTCTCAGAGGAGACCTTCCCGGTCGCCGTGGAGATAAACGAACTTCGGCGGCAGCGGGGGAGGGAAAAAGTGGATCTCCATGAGATCTCATGTGTCCTCGCTGAAGACGGCCGGCGGATCTCAAGCACCCGTGTCTATCGGGGGGAGATCGACCGCTACGGGCGCCTGATCAGATGATGTGGTTTGCGATATTGTCCTTGATCAACCAGTCGCAGTAGAAGCACCGCAGCCCCGCCTCAAGCACCTCAAACGTGCTCTCCGTCGGTTCGCTTGAGTTTGTGATGCAACCGGGGTTCGGGCACCTGACCACGCCCTTGAGGATTTTTGGAATCTTCACACCCTTCTTCTCCGCCACCTGGTACTCCCGGATGATGTTGATCTTTGCGTGCGGTGCGATCAGGGCGATCCGGTCCACCTCCTCTTTTCGGAGCTCCCGGTTCTCCACCTTGACGATATCCTTCCTCCCGAGCCTCTTGCTCTCGACGTTCGTCGCGATGCTCAGGCACTCCCGGGTCGACCCGGTTATACCGAGTATCTTTAAGACGTTCAAGGCCTCGCCTGCCGTTATATGGTCGATGACGGTGCCGTTCCTGATCGGGCTTACGAGCAGCCCCCGCGAGGGATCGGTCCTGCTCATCTCATCACCTCTCTGAGGAGCGCCATCCGGACAGGCACCCCGTTCCTCGCCTGCTCAAAGTAGCGTGCATACGGTGTCCGATCCACCGCAGGGTCGATCTCGCCGGCGCGCGGGAGGGGGTGGAGGATCATCAGGTGCTCCCTGACGTCGGTGAGGAGGTCGGGCGTGATCCGGTAACTGGATGCGACGTTGTAGTATGATGCCGAGTCTGGGAACCGTTCGCGCTGTATCCTCGTGACGTAGAGGACGTCGAGTTCCTGGAGAACCTCCTGCACATCTTTATGCTCGACGACCTCCATCCCGCGCTCCCGGAGTTCGAAGATGATGCTCTCCGGCATCTCAAGCCCTTCCGGCGCGATCGTATGCAGGGTGACGCCGTAGAGCGAGAGGGCGAGGGCCAGCGAGTGCGCGGTCCTACCGTAGCGCAGGTCCCCGAGGAGCCCGACGCTGATACCATCGACCGGCATCGCCTGCCGGATCGTGTAGAGGTCGAGAAGTGTCTGGCTCGGGTGCTGCCCCGCGCCGTCGCCGGCGTTTATCACCGGCACCGTGGCAAACTCGCTCGCCAGCCGTGCCGCCCCCTCCTTCGGGTGGCGGAGCACGATAGCGTCCGCGTAGCCGCTCAGCACCCTGATGGTATCGGCCAGGGTCTCGCCCTTGACGATAGAGCTTGCCTCGACCGAATCGACGCTGATCCACATCCCGCCGAGCCGCGCCATGGCCGTCGCAAACGACATCCGCGTGCGGGTGCTTGGCTCAACGAAGAGAAGCGCCGCAAGTTTATCCTCAAGCATCCGGGGCTGGTACTTCCCGGCATCAAACTCCTGCGCCCGATCGAGCAGGTAATCGAGATCTCTGCGCTCAAAATCACGGATAGATATAATATGATACATTGTGTGGCTACCTTCCGGGGATCCCGGGCCCGGTCAGGCGCGTAGCCATCTGAATCGCCCTGTCTTCCGCCGTGACACGGGCGAGACCCCCTCTCCTCTCCTGAATACTGGTTCACCTCACATCCACTAATACTTTTTTTCTGGTCCGATAGACCTCTGGCCGGCACCCTATCCCGGGCGTATCAGTATGGTCTTCTCCTCGGTATAGTCATCGAGCGCCCTGCTTCCGTTCTCCCGCCCGATGCCGCTCCCCTTCGTCCCTCCAAACGGCACATCGGGCGGTATGCGCAGGTGCTGGTTGACCCAGACGATCCCGGCCTCGAGTTCCCCTGTCGCGCGGGTGATAACATCTGCGTTCCGGGTCCAGACCGATGCCCCGAGACCATAACGGCTGTCATTCGCCCGCTCAAGCGCCTCATCAAGATCCCTGACGGTGGCGATGGGAAGGGCCGGCCCGAAGATCTCCTCGGAGAAGAGGGCGGAGTCGTGCGGAACGCCGGCGATGAGCGTCGGGAGGAAGAAGAACCCCTGTTCATACATATCTCCCTCAGGGGCCTTTCCGCCCATGATGATCTCCCCTTCATCCCGCTCCCGGGCGGCATCAACCTGGCGGGTCAGTCGGTCGAGACCCTGCCGGTTGTTCATCGGTCCCATGCTGACACCGCGGTCCATGCCGTTCCCGACCACGATCTCCCCGGCCCGCGCCACAAGCCGCCGGACAAACTCATCCGCGATCGATTCATAGAGGTAGAGCCGCTTTACCGCCGTACAGGTCTGGCCGCAGTTGTAGAACCTCCCCTTGATGACCCCATCGACCGCCATCCCGATATCGGCATCATCGCAGACGATCATGGGATCACTCCCGCCGAGTTCCAGCGTGAGCCGTTTCAGGGCGGGCGCGGCGTCCAGCGCGACCTCCCGGCCGGTCGAACCCTCGCCGGTGAACGAGACCTTCTTTATCGCCGGGTTACGCGCGATCTCGCGGCCGACGGTCTCTCCCGGTCCGGTGACGACGGAGAGGACGCCCGGCGGGATGCCGGCGCCCGCGAGGATCTCCGCGAGCTTTCCGCAGGTCAGCGGGGCGGTCCGGGCGGGCTTTACGATCAGAGTATTTCCTGCCACCAGGGCCGGCCCGATCTTCCAGCCCATGATGAGCGCCGGCATGTTCCAGGGGATGATCGCGCCGCAGATGCCGAGCGGCTCTCTCCTGACAATAGCGTGGCCATACCCCGGGAGATCCTGGTACTCCCCCCATCCCCCGGCCGAGAGGGCGTGGTAGAACTCGAGTATGTTTGCAAACCCGTTGATCTCATCGATCGCCTCCCGGATGGGCTTTCCCTGTTCAGCGGTCAGGAGCGCCCCGAGATCGGTGTTCCTGCGGCGCACCTCCTCTGCTGCGAAGAAGAGGATCTTCCCCCGGTCCCGGGGGCTCCTGGCCGCCCAGTCCCCGAACGCCTCATCCGCCGACTCCACGGCGCTCCGGACGTCATCCTCACCGCAGAGAGGAGCCTCCCCGACGAGACCCCCCGTCGCCGGATTATGCACCGCAAACGTCTTCCCTGAGAGGGAGTCGCACCACTCGCCGTTGATCAGAACCTTCATGCGGATCTGTATGGGGAGAGGAGTAATATGCGCTCCGGGTCACCCCTGGTACTCGCACCGGCACCCGTTGATCGTGAGCGCCATAGCCGCCGCCATACCGGCGAGCAGGATAAACGCCGCCAGGAAACCTGCCCCTCCAGCGACCAGCCCGGCGAGGGCGGCAAGGAACGTGAACCCCGCGTATGTAGCGGTGTTGAAGAGCCCGACCATCGCGCCCTGCTGGATCCTCGTCTCCGCAAGGAACGCGAGTATGGCGACGATGATCACGCCCGCAAGGCCCCCGATGACCGGGAGGGCGTAGGGCGTGATATACCCTGCGAGGACCGCCCCCGCCATGAGGACCGCTGAGACCCGGATTGTTCTGGCCGGTCGGAGGGGGATGCGGGGCGCGATGAGGACGGCGACGACGGTCGCGATATTGATCGTCGCGAGCTGGATTGCGAGCATTGAAGGGTCGCGTCCAGTGAACTCCGGGTAGATTGCTGCTACAGCCCCGGTCATACCCACGAGGATGGCCGCCGCGACGAAGAGCCAGAAGTAGTTCCTGACGATCGCCGGGAGGTCTGCTCTCGCAAACCCTCCGCGCTCGCTCTCACGGAGGGTGATGCTCAACGCAAGCGCGGGGACTGTGAGTGCTGTGAAGAGGACGATCCCGGCGAGGTGGCTCCGGAATGCTGTAGCAAGCCACCCGGCGGCGAGGAGGCCGGCGACAAGACCGAGGTTCTGGGCCGCCATGACATACCCGCTGGTCTCTCCTGCCGAGGGGTGTGAGTTTGCCCACGCGAGCGCCGCCGACATAAAGAGCCCCGCCCCGAGCCCCTCGATCACCCGGAACGTGAGGAGCGGTATGCCGGAGGGGAAGAGAAATATGAGGATACCGCTTGCGAGGGTCAGGAGAAGCCCGGCATGGATGAGCGGCACGCGGCCTATACGGTCGCTTGCCATCCCTGCCGGGAGCACCGTAACAAAGACACCAAAAAAGTATGCGGCGTAGACTGCCCCCTGCATCGCCGCTCCTCCGGCGAAGTCGGGGAGCACCGGGACGACGGCGTTAGAGAGCGCCATCACCACGAATACCCCGAGGAGAATGGGCAGGTTCCGCGACATCCCTAGATCATGCGGTAGGTCTCGAGATTCATGGGGGAGTGCGTCTCGATACGGTAGCGCTTATAGATGGAGCTTGCAAGATCGATCGTCTTGTTCTCATCACCGTGGATGGTGAAGATCTTCTCCGGGCGCGGCTGAAGGTGCCCGACGTAGTTCATCAGCTGTTTCCGGTCAGAGTGGCCGGAGAACCCGTCTATGGTCGCTATCTCAAGGTTGATCACGATCGTCTCGCGCCACCCGAGCGGTATCTCGCGCCATCCCTTCTGAATGCGCCGCCCGAGCGTCCCGTCCGCCTGGTAACCGACGAATACAAGGGCGTTTCGCTCATCCGGGCCGAGGGCCTTGAGGTACTCCATCACCGGCCCGCCGTTTAACATACCGCTCGTGGTTATGATGACACAGGGGTCACCCGATATGACCTTCTCGCGGAGGTCAGGCGAGTCCACCTGGACAAAGGCGTCGGCGAGGAAGGGATTGAGCCCTTCACGGAATATCTGGTTCCGGAGATCATTGTTGAGATACTCCGGGTAGGTCGTGTGGATCGCCGTCGCCTCCCGGATCATGCCGTCGAGGTATATCTTCACATCCGGTATCTTCTTCTTCCGGATACCCTCCTCGAGGGCCAGCATGACCTCCTGCGACCGCCCGACGGCGAATGCCGGGATGATCACCTTACCGCCGCGCTTCACCGTCGTCGAGACCGTCTCGTAGAGTTTCTCCTCCGCATCCCTCCTCTGCGGCTGGATATCGTTTGCGCCGCCGTAGGTGCTCTCCATGAAGAGCGCTTCGAGGCGCGGGAACGACGAGACCGCCGGGGAGAAGAGCCGGGTCTTCTGGTAGTTGAAGTCACCCGTGAACGCTATGTTATAGAGCCCTTCCCCGACGTGGAAATGTGCGATTGCTGATCCCAGGATGTGCCCTGCGTTGTGGAACGTGAGTTTGATGTCCGGGGCGATATCGGTCACGCTGCCGTAGTTGAGCGTTATTGAGTGTTTGATGTAGGTCTTCACCTCGTTTGAGGTGTAGGGGATCTTATCGGTCTCTTTCCTCACGACATCCAGGTAATCGAGCTGGAGCATCGCCGCGAGGTCCCTCGTCGGTGGTGTCGAGTATACCGGCCCCTCGTAGCCGTACTTGAAGAGGAGGGGGACGAGGGCGCAGTGGTCGAGGTGCGCGTGGGTGAGTACCACCGCATCGAGTGAGTCGAGCGGGTATATCTCGGGCACGTAGAGGTAGGGGATACCGTTTGTTATGCTCCCGGGTTTCTCACCGCAGTCTAACAGAACCTTGCTCTCCGGCGTCGATATCAGGAACGCCGCACGCCCGACCTCCCGGCAGCATCCGAGCGTCGTGACACGCAACCACTGGTCTTTACTCGTTATATCCCTGTGGATCCGGTGGCCGATCTTTCGCAGGAACGCCTTTCGCTCGTCCTTCACCGATCGCAGGAACGTCCGGATCTGCTTCACCGTTGAGCTCTCAATGGGCGGCGTCCGGACCACCTTCGGCGTCCATCCTATCTGTTTTGTGATCTCCCGGAGTGTTGCACCGTTCTTGCCGATGACGACACCGGGCTTCTCCGCCTCGATCAGCACCTCACCCGTCTCCGGGTCAAAGAAGAGATCGGAGATCCCGGCACCTTCCGGCACAACGTTTCTGATCTCTAGGGCTGCCCGTTCCGGGTCCTCGAGGATATTCGGGCGCACGACGATGCGCTTGCGCAGGTCGCGCGCCAGTATTTTTATCAGGTCTGCCTGATCAGCAAACTGTTTCGGGTCATCGGTGTAGATGACCAGTTCAGGTCCTTCGAACTCGACATCCGAGATCGTAATCCCGCGAGGAACAATCTTGTTGATCTGCTCTTTTAGTTCCTGAAGTTTATTGTCAATCACCATTAAAATCGTCCTAAAAAATGTCAGGTTGTCTGGCGGGCAACAGATGGCGTCTGTAGCCCGCCCACTATGGATTCTTCATATTTATCTTTCTTGATCACAACCACCATGATGTTCTCCCCGGATCCGGCGTCACGGCGCATCGCCGACCGGACCGCCCTGATAGCGAGATCCTTTGCCTCTTCTTCGGTCATATCGGGACGATACTGGTCCTCAAGAACGCCATAGGCGAAGGGAGAGCCCGAGCCCGTGGCGACGATCTCCTCTTCCCTGGTCGCCCCGCCGAGAGCATCGACGGAGTAGACGCTCGGTCCATCCCCGTCGCATCCGCCCATAAGGAGCTGGACGTAGTAGGGATAGTAGCGGTTCTGGTTCAGGTAGTTGGAGAGGAGGGTCGACGCCGCGCCGACGGACATCGTCCTTCCGCGCCGCATCTCGTAGAGGCTGCACTCTACCTGCATGATCCGGACCAGCTGCTGTGCGTCACCGACGCCACCGGCAGTGGTCATACCGATCCGTGGAGTAATCTTGTAGATCTTCTTGGCACGTTTGCTCGCGATGAGGTTCCCCATCGTTGCCCGCATCTCTGTGGCAAGAACGACGCCGTCTTTGAATATCAGTCCGACAGTTGTTGTACCCTTCATAATCTGGTCTGAGACATCAAACATTGGAACACCCCTAAAATTTCTAAAACGCTCAAACTCGCTCAAAAGCGCTTAAGCGTATACAATGATACCATAAAACATAAATTTTATCGTCGTACCGGCTCCCGGCACGGTACGATAGGTATCAGTGTACTATATGAACATTGCCTCTTAATTCTATCGCAAGCCCTGCCGCTCAGGTAACAGGACCTTGATCAGCTCCCTGTCGAAGAGCATGGCGATGAGCCGCTTATTTCCGTTGACGACCGGGAGCTGGTCTACCCGGGCGCGTTTCATCTTCAGTGCGCACTCGCTGACCTCGGCGTTGAGAGGGACTGCGAGGACGTTTCTGATCATTGCGTTCTTGACCGGGATCGGGAGGAGCTGGATCTTTGAGATCCCGTAGCTGATGGTGTGCATGTCCCGGATGCTCTCCCAGGTCCATTCATCATCGTCGGTGCCGTTTGAGAAGTCGCTGACCTCGATACCGTCCTCGATGCGGGTATGCCTGATCAGGTCCCGCTCCGATATGATGCCGGTGAGTGTCCCGTCCTCCATCAGGATGGGGATGGCATCGTAGCCGGAGATCTCGAGGATCCTCCCGACGAGCGAGAGAGGGGTATCCTCCCAGAGGGCGTAGGTCTTGCTGACGTAGTTATCCTTGATGGGCACATTCAGGCGCATCAGGGCTATGGCAGCGATGAGGTCGGCCATGCTGATGATCCCGGTCAGGACTCCCCCCTCCACGACCGGGAGTCTTCTGATGTTGTGCCGTATCATCAGTTGAGCCGCCTCGGATATGGGAGCATCCGGCCTGATGATGACAGGGTCAGGTGTCATCAGGAGCCCGAGCTGGGTCTCATCGGCCTTCCGGAGGAGATCCTTGCGGGTGATGATACCGACAAGTTCGCCGTCTTTTAAGACCGGCACACCGCTTATGCCGGTGCGTTTCAGGATGCGCAGGACATCGTCTCTGTTTCCAGGTATTTCGACACAGACCACGTCGGTCACCATATAGTCACGGACGAGCATCTGTTGAGGATTTATGATCTCACCACCGTTGTTGTAATTGAACTGTTTCGCACGACATAATCGGTCACACTGCCGAGGAAGAGGCGGTCAACACCGCTCTTACCGTGCGATCCGAGAATGATAAGGTCGACTCCCAGGTCTTCTGCGAGGGAGACGATCCGGGATCCGGCATGTCCCTGCCGGAGATGTGTGGTGACAGGAACGCCTGCCGCATCCGCTTTCTCTCGAGCCGATTCGAGGATCTCTTCACCTTCCTTCTGCAGAACACTGTAGATGATCTCAAGTGTGTTGTCCATGGGAAGGGATGAAAATAGCCCGGACTCGATCACATAAATAACATGAACCTCAGCGTTCCAGACGCGAGCCTCTTCGATTGCTGTTTCCAGGGCACGATCGGCTGGTTTGGAACCGTCTATAGCAACAAGTATCATACGGAACATACACACCACGCAGAACAGATACTTCTTATTTATTTTCTACTGTACATTTAAAACATTTTGTTCAATGGATGAGGAATCCAGCCGCTTTACAATGGTCGCCCGGATATCACGGGTGAAGGAAAGGTTGTGTCTCTCCGGATCGATCACGAGAATAGAGGATTTCTGTCCTTCTTCGATAAATCCGCTTCTCCCGGTCAGGCCTGCACCCGCGATCGCGGCACGCAGTATATCGGCGGGTGGCGCGCGATAGAGGGTTGCGGCGAATGCCATCTCCTGGAGCATGTCGGGCTGGACGAACATCACGTTGTCGGTTCCGAGGAAGAGGCGTCCTCCAAGCTCGAGGATGTGGGTGATCGGCGGGTGGGCCGGCGATCTCGTGGCCCCGAGCAGCCAGTTCGATCGCGGGCAGACGGCGATGGGGATATCCATATCGATTATCCGCCGGAGGTCTGCATCGGTCGCATGGGTGCAGTGGACGAGGAGGTCGGGTTCAAACGCGAGAGCATCGTCGATATCGTCCCGGTTCTTCTCGCCGGCGTGGAAAGCGACGATCCGGCCGGCTGCTCTCGTCCTCCTGACGATATCCTCGATATTCTCCACGTCGTGGGCGCTGCTTATGCCCGCTCCGTCGCTCACCTCTTCCCCGCCTTCCCGGCCGAGTATGACCGGCCGGCAGGAGAGGCCGGCCGCCGCCTCACGGAGCGCTGCCACGCCATCGACGCCGCCCTCCCTGAAGTCGGCAAACCCGGCGGTCCCGGTCGCTACCATGGTCCTGATGCTTGAACGCATCCCCCGGACGAGGTCGGCCCGTGGTGTCGCCGCAAGGATCCGGTGTTTCAGGCCATCCGGCGGCTTGACGAGCTCTGCAAGGCTGCCGCGAGCGGGGAGGTCCATGGCGACGGTATCGGCGATGTGCGTGTGGGCGTTGAAGAAGGCGGGCACTATCCACCGGTCCGGTGTAGCGGTGCAGGGCTCTATCGATCTGATGATGCCTCCGGAGATGACGATATCTACATCCTCCTCGATCAGGTCTCTGCCGAGGAGTGCCCGGCCGGTGATGACATGCTCTCTGGTCTGCATCTCCATCCTGTTTATATGTGGGGAGTGAGTATATTCTAGCATGGCGAAAAAATCTGGCGGAAGACTGGTATCCTCTGCCGGCCTGGTCAACTACTATGACAGTGAGGATCACCGGGCCATCCATATCGGCCCGACAACCGTGCTCATCGCAACCATAGTGATCGGGGTGGCAGTCTTTATCCTGAATGCCATCTTCTAATCCTTTTTGTTCTTCAGGGCAGCCCTGATGATATCCTCTTTCTGCGTGAAGTAGACCGCGTCGTGTCCATTCCAGGCCCTGCAGTTACGGAAGACCACTGCTGGGATGCCCTGGTGGCTCTCGCCCATGACGAAGTTTGCGAAGGCTGCTATCTCATCGACCACTGCTTCCTCGGTTATCTCAAGGACATGGCCGAAGAGGTCGGTGTCGCCCCGGTAGTCGTTGATCGCAGTCATCCCTGCCCAGCCGATGGCGATACCTGTCTGGCCACGCCGAAACGACCGCCCGCAGGTATCGGTGATGATAACCCTTACATCCTTCTCTGTGATCCGCTGGATTGCGTCCCGGATCTCTGCGGCGGCCCCCATGGGGTCGGGCGGGAGGATGATTATATGGCCGTCCTCGATGTTGCTGTGGTCGACACCCGCGCGCACACCGATGTGGCCGGAGGGCACCTCCGAGAGGATGAAGGGGTGTTCGAGCAGGATATCGCTTGACGAGTCCAGGACCGCCTGCACAAACCGGGGGTCTTCCTTCGTCTTTGCGGCGATCCGCACGGCTTCAGCACCCGGGGTGATGGCGGCAAGGTCGCGGGTGAAGCCCTTTGCCTTTGAGTAGACGGACGAAGCGATGGTGAGGATATCCCCATCCTCAAACGTGACCCGATCGCAGATCAGGGCCGGAAGGTCGTCACCTTTTCGGATCAGGGGGAGGCCCTGAACACCGATTACCTGGATCTCCATGGTGTTCACAGATAACTGGTCGTATCCGATCGCAGAAAAATGCTCGGATTTTCTGCGGGGCAGTATGGACAGTCTCCTGTGATATCGTTCCTGTCCCGGCCCGCGGCGCGTGATCGGCTTCTCTGTTGTTCGTGGAGTTTGCGGTATTCGCGTCTCCCGGTTCACGTGGCCGGCGTTTCGCACCCGGGGTCTACTCCCCTTCAGCGCGCCGCCGCCGGCACCTCCTCCCTGATGGTGAAGAGGTCGCGCAGGGAGTCTTTGATGCAGGCCTCAAAGATCTCCCGCACATGGGTGTGAGCGATCTCCAGCCAGTCGGCCACCCCGTCGAGCGGGATGCTCTTCCCCTCCGTGAGGAAATAGTCGATATTCAGGAGGAACGCATTCTGCCCGAGCGACTCAGGGACGGCGTCGGTGAGTTCCACCCGGCAGTTGTCGCGGTTGTCGTGGAACGCAAACTCGCACCCGGTGATGAAGCCTGCCGGCACCCTCGGGAGCTCCGGCGGGAGGGTCGGGTAGAAGGCGAAGTAGTCGGAGAGCGTCACCTCTCGCTCCGGGATCTCGATGAGGTTGACGTAGCGCAGGTTCATGGTGTTGACGGCCTCGGCATCGATGACCTCCCGGAACCGGTCAAACGCACTGGTGATGCGCTCTGAGAAGGCTTCCCAGTGTACATAGGGCTTCTGGCAGCTCACCGAGAGCAGCCGGGGCCCGACCTGGACCGCACACCCGTCGTCCTCGGCGATGAAGATCGAGCGCTCGCCGACCAGGAGCTCCTCGCGGAGCCCCTCCGGCCCGAGGAGCATGACCACCTCGCGCACGTAGCGCTGGTCTCGCTTCGGGTAGGTCTCTTTCAGGTGGGTGTAGAGGATGCCGGGATAGGTCATGTCCCAGGGGGTCTCCTCGGGGAAGCGGAACTCGCATATCACCTCGGCGGCAGGGGGGTTTACGTATTTTCGTACTGGTGTCATGGTCTTCTCCCTTGTTCTGGGTGTAGGGTGGAGGGGGACTACATTAAGGTTGATGGTCCGGG
>JAAYND010000251.1 GCA_012521035.1 Methanomicrobiales archaeon | reverse complement strand
TAGGGCTGGTGCTGACCAGGAGTTCTTCGGTGATGCGGGTGTTTGCGCAGACCCCTCCGTCGAACGTGATATACCCCATATCGGCGAGCGCCGCTAGAAATCCCCGGGTAAACATCCCGTTTATGCCAATTTTGGTGACACCATGTCGTGTGGTCGGCCCGCGCTCCGAGAGCCAATCAAAGAGCCCGAGCTCGAGCGCTGCCGAGAGGACCCGGTAGGCCTGATACCCGGATATGGTTGCATCCAGGTGTTCAACGTTCTCTGCCGCCGGCAGAACCTGCCGGAGTTGGATTGTGTGTTCTGTCATGGTGTGATCACATCCCGGTTGAGGCCGGTGTCGGGTGGAGGATGCTCATCTTCCCTCCTGGTCCGTGAGGTCGTAGCCAGAACTCACGAAAAACTCTCTTTTTGCTGCGAGAGCCAGGACGACACAGGCGGCCCCGATAATGATATCCAGCAGGCGAAGAACTCTCTTCACGCCCAATGACACCATACAAACTACAATGTGGGATATGTTAAATTATTTGTTTTTATTTCAGAAAAAGTAAAATTAAATAAGTTTACTAACAGCCCTCCGGCCTTAAACACCCACCATCCCCGAACCGGTAGGCTCCGTTCGGCACGGTGATCTCGAACCGGGCGCCCTCACCGTACCTCCCCATCTCCCGGATGGAGGCACCCATGATCCCGAGGATCCCTGTGACGAGAAAGAGGCCGTGGCCGTAGCGCCGCCGATACGCCTCGCGGAAGATCGCCTCCTTCTCGCTCTCCCGGATCCCCACGCCGTCGTCTTCGCAGAGGATCAGCAGGTCCTGCCCGCGCCTTAGATACGAGAACCGGATCTCTGTCACCGCACCGCCATGACGGACGGCGTTGTCGATGAGGTTGTAGAAGACCTTCTTCACCATCGGGTCGGCGTAGATCTCAAGACCCCCGAGGTCCACCCGCAACCCGATCCCTGCTGGGAGGGGGAGGTCATGGGCGCTCTCCCGGACGAGGCCATCCACCCGCTGCCAGACGGGCTCCTTCACCCCCAGGTCCTGGTAGTCATGGCTGAACTCGATCTGTTTCTGGATCTCATCGATAGCAGCTCCGGCACGCTCCAGATAGCCCCGGGCCGTAGCAGAATCACCGATCTCCTCCTCTGCAAACTCAATGTAGATACGTGCGACGTTGATCTGGTTGAGGATGTCGTGGCGGGTGATCGCCGAGAGAAGATTCAGTTTTGCGTTCGCCTGGCCGAGCGCCGCCTCGGCGTACTGCCGTTCGGTGATATCCTCCCCTGAGCTGAGCGTTCCGCAGATGGCGCCGTCATCGTCCCGAAGCACGGTGTTGTGCCACTCGATGATTCGCTCGCCGCCGTCGGCAGTGAGAACCGACGTCCTCGCGTATACCGGCTCAGTATCCCCGCGCATCAGCCCGCGAAAGAGCGCGTGGTGATGTTCCCGCTCTCTCGGGGGGATGAACCGCTCGATCCAGGGCCCGCCCGCGACCACATCGGCCGGGTAGCCGAGGACCTCGGACGCCCGGCGGTTGATGAGGCTGACCCGCCCGTCCGCGTCCAGGACAACGAAGAGGGCGCCGGCGATATCCAGGTACTGCCTGAGCCGGTCCTTCTCCTGCCGGAGACGCTCCTCACTCGCCACGAGCCCGGTGAAGAGCACCGCGTAGGGTTGCCTGATCCCGGTCTCGACGAACGCGATATAGATGAGCCCGAAGGAGAGGACCATCAGGAGGTGGCCGACCAGGTTTGCGATCCCGTAGACGCTGACATAGAGCGTGAAGGCGAGCTCTGAGGCGATCAGCACGAGGATCGCCGCGATCAGGTGGCCGGCAACCCGCGGCGAGAAGACCTCCCTTTGCCGGTAGAAGGCGACAGCCCCAAGGGCGAGCAGGGCTGATATAAGATACTCGCTCCAGACCTTGAACGGGGTCAGTCCGACGCCCTCAACGTAGCAGTCGGGGAAGACCGGGAAGACAAAGATCGAGAGGAGGAGGGGGCCG
>JAAYND010000317.1 GCA_012521035.1 Methanomicrobiales archaeon | reverse complement strand
TGCTCCTACCTGGTGCCTTCCTCTACCCATATTTCTTTGAGATCCTAGATTATAACGATCACAATGAGGATGGCACGAGGCGTATCAACGTCAGACGGGCGTTCGTTGTTGGGGGGCTGCTGTTCGGAGCATACTTGATTTTCACCTTTTTGCTTGCCTGGACAAACTTCACCCCAATTTTGAACATCGTCAAGGCGTTTCTCATAACTCTGGTGGCCGTCTCAACGATATCCTCTTTCCTCTATAGCGTGTATATCACCTTCGGCCGTAGATCGGGCATTCTGATCAACATCGCCACTGTGTTGGCGTGGCAAAAGGTCATTCCCATGGGCGTGCTTGGTGTGTGGACGCTGATGAGCTCGATTCGCATCTTCATCGTGATTGCCGGAATCCTCTATGCCCTACTGTGGGATTCCCTCGAGAAAAGAGGGGCGGTGATTAGGGCATGAAGCGAATAATCGGCAGAAAGCAGCAGACGGACAATGCGAAGTGGCTTGAGGCTATGGCCATTATAGAGAAACTGGTATCAAGGAACGAACTCAATGAGGCAGTTGCAACCGTCTGTAAGGACATAAAAAAGGTGACCAAGGGTAAGAACATAGCCTATGCGTGGAGTGGCGGTAAAGACGCTCTGGTGCTCGGAGACATCTGTGAGAAGCTAGGCATCTCCCGGTGCGTATTCGTGCATACAGAGCTGGAGTACCCTGCTTTTCTCAGCTGGTGCATGGAGCACTTGCCAGAAGGCTGCGAGGTAATCAATACCGGGCAGAATCTGGACTGGTTGGCCAAGCACCCGGCCATGCTCTTCCCAGATAATTCAAGCATCGTGTCCCGGTGGTTTGCTATTGTCCAGCGGAGGGGTATTCGGCAATACTTCCTGAAGCATGGGCTGGACATGATCCTTGTCGGCCATCGGAAGGCAGACGGTAACTTTGTTGGCAAGGGTTCAAACATTCTCACGAACGGTGCGGGTGTTACCCGGTATTCGCCGTTGGCCGAGTGGCCACATGAGCTCGTGCTGGCGTATATTCATTACAACAACATTCCCCTGCCGCCCATTTATGGATGGAAGGACGGGTTTAGGTGCGGGACGCACCCCTGGCCGGCGCGGTCGGGAATGAAATCCATAGATGAAGGCTGGGCTGATATCTATGATATCGACCCGTCTATCATTGAAGTGGCAGCTGCCAAAATTGAAAGTGCGGCTCACTTCCTGAAGGAGGTGAGATCGTGAAGATAGTCAAAAAGCGGCTTGATGAGCTGAAAGCGCCGGAAAGAAACATCCGGCTTCATACTGATAAACAGATTAGGGAGTTCAGGCGGTCTATCGAGATGTTTGGCCAGATTCGCCCTGTCGTCATTGATGAGAACGGGGTGGTCTTGGCCGGGAATGGATTGGTCGAGACTCTGCGCTCTATGGGACGTACCGAGGCCGACTGCTATGTCGTTAAGGGCCTCACAGAGAGCGAGAAGAAAAAGCTCATGCTGGCAGACAACCGGATCTTCGACCTGGGTGTTGATGATCTGGAAGCCTTTGATGCGTTCATCCTGGAGCTGAAAGATGATCTAGACATTCCTGGCTTCGATGAGGACATGCTCCGTTCCCTGGTCATGGATGCAGATGATGTTGATGACTTGATATCTGAGTACGGAAAGATTCCCGAGGAAAAAGTGGAAGAAATGCTTGAGACTCGGGAGAGGTACGAAGCCCAGGAAGAGAGATTAGCAGAAACGGCGGTGGAGATTAAGCCCGTAGAACCTCCGGCGGTAGAGGTTCCGCAGGAGGTGCGGGACGAGGCAGGGTATCAAGAGCCATTTAAGGCAGAGACGGTAGAACATCGTTATATCCTCTGCCCCAAATGTGGTGAGCGGATATGGCTGTAAAGCGAATCCGTTCCAACATGGACGTAGTGACTGCGGCCAGGATGAGGATCAAGAACGTGTTCTCAAATGGCGTGCCAGTCTACTTGTCCTTTTCCGGCGGTAAAGACTCGCTTGTCATGGCAGACATAACCTTGAAGCTCATCCAGGCCGGAGAGATTGACCCCAAGCAGCTGACTGTCATCTTTGTGGATGAAGAGGCCATCTACACCAGTGTGGAGGAAACGGTCATGAAGTGGCGCAAGAAGTTCCTCTTGGCCGGAGCTTCTTTCCAGTGGTGGTGCGTGGAAGTAAAACACTTCAGCGCTTATAATCAGCTGACCAATGATGAGAGCTACACCTGCTGGGACC
>JAAYND010000309.1 GCA_012521035.1 Methanomicrobiales archaeon | reverse complement strand
TGCCATCTTGTTCTGGCTGCATCTTTTCTCGATTCTCCTCTGCACCGGAATCTGTTCCAATGCATACATCATATTCTGGCTCCCGGGGTTAAAAGGGTGAGCCAATGGTCTCGGATTTCCGAACAAGACCTATATAAGCGTTTCTTTATGGGAAGATCAAAGAAAGAGCAGACTGAGCGGCGATATTCAATCCGGCCCTGGATCATCGAAGATACAAGATCGATCATCGTTCGGAAAAACACATGCCTTGTTCACCTCATCAGGGTCATAGCGGAGACGGACCGTCTGCCCCCGGCCGGCCCGGGGCATGAGGTCGACGAGGCCGGCCTTGGCGAGGGCGTTGAGGTACTCGTGGTAGGTTGTCTTTCCGACGGCGATGTAGTCCTGCGCATCCTCAAAGACCGCCGTCATATCGCCTCCATCCCGGGACTGCTCTGCGATCCACGAGAGCAGCGTACGCTCACCCTCCGAGAGAGCGGCAAGCCGGGCGGAGAGCGCCGGCGCGGTGACCGCCCGGGCTGCGGCCGTCACGTCGCCGGCCCGGACCTTCCGGCGGCCATCCTTCTCCGCCCGGAGGGCTGCGGACCGGACGAGATCGATCCCGACCCGGATATCCTGTTCTCGGGCGGTGATCCGGGCGATGCGGTCGAGGATCGGTGCCGGCACGACGCCTGGGTAGAGCCCTTGCCGGACGCGGTCAGAGAGGATATCGCGGATCTCGGGCTTCGTGTAGGGCCAGAAGGTGATCTCGGTCGGGTGGAAGACCGACCGGACGCTTGCATCGGCCTCCGCGTAGAGGTTCAGGGCAAGATCGCTTGTGACCGCAACGATGCCGGGTTTTCGCACGTCCCACTTCTCATAGAGCCGGAGGATCTGGTAGAGGAGGAGGTTGTAGGTGCCGGCCACGATGAGGTAATCTGCGTCGTCGAGGCAGAAGATGAGCGCGGCACGGTGCTCCCTGAGCCGGGCGACGATGTTCTCTTTGATGTCGTCGGGGTGCCGGCCGGTCGAGGGCAGGGTGTAGTCAAAGATCCCTTCAAAGATGGTCCGGTAGACGGCGAGCGGTGTGCGGTCCTGCCGGCAGTCGACGTAGACCGGTATGACGTCCCGGGTGGTCCGGGTCAGCTCATGAAAGATCTGGCGGACGGTGGTGGTCTTCCCGGTCCCGGGGGGACCGCGGAGGATGGCGTTCATCGGGCTTGCACCCTGGAGGGCCGGACTGATGAGGAAGACGAGTTCCCGGATCTGGGCGTCACGGTGGTGGAGTTGTTCGGGGACATGTGTGGGCTCGAAGACGTCGATGTCCCGAAAGAGGGTTTGGTCGTGACGGAGGGTGAGTATGCGTGCCATACTCCAATCCTTGGCGGAGGGACGATATAACGGGTTAGCCGCGCGGTGCGAAAGTGAACGGGCCGGTCGATCGCTTTTATCCCGGGCAGGGGGGTTCTAGTGGAGTGCGGGCTCGATGGGGTGTGGACGCCGGGTTTTTGGGGATACCACACAGGGTGTTCATCAGGGTCATCCGAGGTCAGGGAGTTATGTTTTTAGCCCAATGTGATGTAAGCCCCATGGGGATTGAGCATGAATACCAGAGATCTTTTCTACCCACTCGAATGGGCGTTCCGATTTTTCATCGTTGCCCTGTTGATACGTAGTGCATCATGTCTCGTAATCCTCTAAGAGCACTAGGCAGTGCATCATGTCACCGTATCTTCAAAGATTT
>JAAYND010000250.1 GCA_012521035.1 Methanomicrobiales archaeon | reverse complement strand
TCACGACCCTGATGTATATGACATCTGAAGAACTCGCCGGGGTTGAACTCATACTCTCGCTCCAGTAGAAGATGACCTCATCACCGTTTCTGACCGCCTGCGCATTGGCACCGACGCCGGGGGTCTCTCCGTTCACCTGGTACATCCAGCCACTCAGCCCTTCATTCTTCCTTCCCCTGACGGAGTCGATAAAGAGCGATCCGAACTGCTGGTAATTGGAGTCGGTGATAGTATACCCGACCCCGGCGGCATCGAGCGCCCCGAGCGCCGTCTGCCGGTTGACGTCATAGGTCTTTTTGCTGTTATCGGCGGTGAGGGTGAATGTCCCGGGGTTGAGGGTGACGGTGATCCAGGAGGATGACGTATCGCCGCCACTGCTGTCTCCGCCGCCGCTGTCGCTTCCGCCATCCGGGGTGGAGATGGAGATATCGATGATGACAGTATGATCAGCCCGGTCGATGAGGGGCGCATACGTAGCCGGATCCGCAGGGCAGTAGTAGAAGGCGAGGCGGTCACCGTCCGCGAGGGTGTTTCCGCCGATCCCCGCAGGCGCTGCTATATCATTGATGAATATGCTCCAGGACCGTGCATTCTCCTGTGACCAGTCCTCGTTTGCGATGCCGGCGATATCCTCAAGGAAGAACGACCCCATGGATGCATACCAGGCATCGGAGGCGCTAAAGGTGAAGTCACCGGCCTGTGCTGCAAGCGCAAGAGCCCCGAGATCGGTGGTGCGGTCGACTGTGTAGGAGGCAGAGGCGTTGTTCGAGGGGACGAACTGGAAAGTCTCGTCTTTCGTCAGGACAACCGATCCCTCCCACACAAAGTCACTGACGGTGATATCGATGATGACGGTGTGCTCGGCCTGGTCGATGAAGGGCGCATACGTAGCCGGGTCTGAGGGGCAGTAGTAGAAGGCGAGACGGTCACCGTCCGCGAGGGTGTTTCCACCGAGCCCCGCGGGCGCTGCTACATCATTGATGAATATGCTCCAGGACCGTGCGTTCTCCTGTGACCAGTCCTCGTTTGCGATGCCGGCGATATCCTCAAGGAAGAACGACCCCATGGAAGCATACCAGGCATCGGAGGCGCTGAAGGTGAAACCACCGGCCTGTGCTGCAAGCGCAAGAGCCCCGAGATCGGTGGTGCGGTCGATTGTGTAGGAGGCAGAGGCGTTGTTCGAGGGGACAAACTGGAAAATCTCGTCTCTCGTCAGGCTGACCGATCCCTCCCACGCAAAGTCACGGACAGCGATATCGATGATGATGGTGTGCTCGGCCTGGTCGATGAGGGGCGCATACGTAGCCGGATCCGAGGGGCAGTAGTAGAAGGCAAGTCGATCGCCGTCCGCGAGGGTGTTTCCGCCGAGACCGGCGGGTGCCACCGCACCGTTGATGAATATGCTCCAGGATCTCGCATTCTCCTGTTGCCAGTCCTCGTTTGCGATGCCGGCGATATCCTCAAGGAAGAACGACCCCATGGAAGCATACCAGGCATCGGAGGCGCTGAAAGTGAAACCACCGGCCTGTGCTGCAAGCGCAAGAGCCCCGAGATCGGTGATGCGGTCGACCGTGTAGGAGGCAGAGGCGTTGTTCGAGGGGACGAACTGGAAAGTCTCATCTTTCGTCAGGCTGACCGACCCCTCCCACACAAAGTCACTGACGGTGATATCGATGATGACGGTGTGCTCGGCCTGGTCGATGAAGGGCGCATACGTAGCCGGATCCGAGGGGCAGTAGTAGAAGGCGAGACGGTCACCGTCCGCGAGGGTGTTTCCACCGAGCCCCGCGGGTGCCGCCGCATCATTGATGAAGATACTCCAGGATCGTGCGTTCTCCTGTGACCAGTCCTCGTTTGCGATGCCGGCGATATCCTCAAGGAAGAACGACCCCATGGATGCATACCAGGCATCGGAGGCGCT
>JAAYND010000024.1 GCA_012521035.1 Methanomicrobiales archaeon | reverse complement strand
GGACGATGGCGGCCAGCTGGCCGTTCCGGTAGAAGACTGCCCTCAGGTCATCGTTCTTGTAGACCGTGCTGCCGTTGTTGAGGAGAAAGACCCTGCTTGCATACGTCAGTTCCCCGGTCTCGGTGCTGGTGTGGATGATGTCGGTGATGATGACTGGGGGCTGCGGCGGCTCCGCCCACGACCAGGAGGGGATCATCCCAAGCAGCATCAGCAGGAGAAGAGCGGCAAGGATGATGGTGAGGGCGACCATCAGGAGTGTGGCGTGCGTATGTGAAAGCGCGCGCTCATCCCCGGCGATGCGGCGTACAGGGGACGCCGGTGAGCGCGCCTTCCTTATGGAACCAGACGGCCGGACCCTAATACGGCATCCCGTACCACTGCGCCAGGTTCCGGTACCGCCCGTAGGTGTACCGGTCCAGTTCCCTGCCCATGCCCTGTATCCTGTTCCACTCGGCGGCATCGGTGTGTTCCCGCCAGATCCCTTCAAAGGAGTCTCCATCCGCTATGACGATGACCTTCGGATCCGACGTCAGTCTCCCGGCTCCTCCATACTCCCCCTCAGCATAGGTCGGGATTGTCGGTCTGGTGGTCTCGATGAAGGCGTATCCGGTCTCCCCGTAACAGTACCGGGCAGGCGCCCTGATACCCACAGCCATGTGCTGTTCCTCCCTGAAATGGAAGACCGCAACACCATACCCGAGTTCCCGGAGGAGATACGCGAGCAGAAGAGATTTCTCGTCACAGTCCCCGTTCTGGTGGTAGAGCACATGGTATGGGTACTTGGCCGGGGTATCGAACGGGTAGTCGACGTAGGGGATCTTCTGCACCATACTGATCGCAGCCCGCGCCTGATCCTCGGGCACGGTCTCGGAGGCCCGGATGTTTTCGGCTAACTGCTTCAGGTACCGGTCCTGGATACCATCATCGACAAACTGGAGCCAGTAATCATGCTCATCGTCAAATGACGCGGGATATTGTGTAGAAAGGTAATCATTGACCCCCCTGTAGGCATCAAACCGGATCGAGCCGGGTCCACCACGGAGAACATACGGGTAATCGATGGTCTTTGGTCCGGTCTCCAGGTCCCCGGGAGTAGGCGAGGTTGAATCTTCACCTGGCGTGCCCGGCGGCCCGGCGACCAGCGTTCTTACCGATGAGACGAGATCTCCGCCCCCGGTGACCACAACAACCAGGAAGACGAGGATGACAACCGCCCAGGCGGCAAGGCTCCCACGCGGCATGCGGCTGCGTGAAGGCTTCTGCCTCCGGTAGTAATGCCAGCGTACCTGGCCTCCGGTCTCCTCCACCTGGACGCGGTAGTCGTATGACGTGCCGTTTAAGTGGAGCACCGGGTTTTGTGACCGTACTCCGGGGTCTGCAAACCACTCATATGCTGCATCCTTGACCCATTGAGGGGGATCCCGGACATCCACCCACGCGGACCGGTTACGCTTGCTGGACATTCGCGCCGATGAGGGATCAATCAGTGTTATAATAAACTTTTCTAAGTAAATTCGAGCTACCGACAGCGTTAAAACGGATTTCAACCCGCTCTATGCGCATTTGGCACAAATACCGGTCGTAAAAACCAAAAATTCGTGCTAATACAGGCCTCCTGGTTATTGGCCTTAATCACTATTCTCTCCTCTTGTTGAGGTTTTTTTGGGTTGCCTGCGCCCGGCAGAGGAGGGCAAGGGCAACCCCTGGCAACCAGGAAGTTTTTCGCCCTGCCCCTTTGCACCAACAGGTTAATCTCCCTGCCGGGCCGGAGGGAGCTCTATGTATACCTGTATCCTGCCGGAGACACGGCTGCATGCATTCCTCCCCGGCTGTCACGGGGTGATCGGTTCATGAGGTATTACCCAGTTCATTCCGGATACCCGTCTTACACCGAGGTGAACAGGGCGATTGAGGCGGTGTTTGCGGAGCATGGGAGAGGGGACGTCCAGATGCCCCCGAAGGTCTATGTGGCGTTCATCGGAGACGGCGATTTCCGGACGATGCCTGCATACCTCCCGAAACTCGCGCTCGCCGGGGTGAAGATCGTCAACGTCAACCCGCATAACCGCGTCAGAGGTCTTCCTACCGTCATGGCGCTCACCGTGGTCATCGATGTGGAGACCGGCGCCCCAAAGGCGATCATCAACGCCACCGAACTTACGGCGATGCGTACCGGGGCGGCAGGTGCCGTGGCGGCAAGATACCTCGCGCCCCGGCAAACCATCACCCTCGGTGTCATAGGGGCCGGGCGGCAGACTGAAGCGCTGGTCGAGGCGACGATTGCGGCACTCTCGGTCGAGGAGATCCGGGTCTGGAGCAGGACAGAGAAGAGTGCAGAGGCGTTTGCAGCCCGCTACACTGATTACAACTCCCGGAGCGTCCCTATTGAACACGCCTGCGACTGTGACGTGCTGACCACGGCCACGCCGTCGACAACACCGCTCGTTATGGCAGAGTGGATCCACGAGGGAACGCACATCAACGCGATCGGCGCCGACGCGCCCGGCAAACAGGAACTGGACCCTGCACTCCTGCTGAAGGCGGAAGTGTTCGTCGACGACCCCTGCCAGGCGATCCATTCAGGCGAGATCAATGTGCCGATAAGCACCGGCCGTTACGATCCCGACCAGATTGCAGGAACCCTCGGAGAGGTCGTCACCGGAAAGAAGGGCCGGTCATCCCCTGACGCCATCACGATATTCGACTCCACGGGACTTGCCATACAGGATCTCGCCATCGCCGCG
>JAAYND010000249.1 GCA_012521035.1 Methanomicrobiales archaeon | reverse complement strand
TTTCGCCGGCATCATCCCATGCACCGTACCGTGGGGCTATCACCCGGGGAGGGGCTCGGGGAGGGAACCCCCTCCCCGGCAAAGAGAACCATGCTGGCCCCTCCACAGGGCTCCCGCGCAGGAGCGGGAGTTCTCGTGGTGAGATCCCATAAAGGGCGCAACCGGTTAGACGTCCCCGATTGTCCGTTTCGCCGGTTCGTACACCGCTCTCTTATCCCCCACCCCGGGGCGGGGGCAGTGCAGGTGATATCCCCGGAAAGGCCGGCCCCGATCACACCCTCCCATGCGCCGTACCGTGGGGCAATCGCCCGGGGGTGGGGCGCAACCGGCGAAGATGAGCCCGGACACCATTCCTCCCACCCGCGCCTTCGGCGCCCACACCCCCAAAACAAGATCACAATACTCATATAGTCAACCTCCATACGTTGACGTATGCAACTCCCCCTGAACGACCGGCAGTTTGCATTCTGGAAGCTCCGGCGTGGCGGCCTCCCGAACATCCAGATCGCGGACCGGTTCCGTATATCCCGCCAGGCGGTCTCAAAGGCGCTCATCGGTATGGACCGGAAGGTCGAGGAGACGCTTCTCTCAATGGCTCACGCCAACCAGATCGATGTCGAACGCCTGAACGCTGAGATGGGTGTTCTCTTCGGGCGCTCCATCCCGTTCGATGCGAATGCCATCGTCTTCATCTCGGCGGATCACGGTGTGCAGGTCTGGTATGAGCACGAGGGAGACTGCGGCTCCTGCCCCCGGTATGCCCTGTGCATCGAGCTCCTCTGGGGCTACGCGGATGAGCTGGGCATCACGCTCACAAAGACCGATGACCCGACCCGGCTGGCTGATGAACTCTTCGCAAAACTCCGGGAGATGGTCTGATCTCCCTCCTGAAGACACTCCAGGCCTACCTCGGGTGGTGCCCGATGGAGGGGCAGGTGCGGCCGGCTCCCCTGGCACAGCCCGGGACGGTCGCGGCGCCGGCCGGGCGGGATGGGATCATCCCTGAGCACGGGTGGTGGAACCGCTACCATAACCAGTTGCTGATCGCAGCGCTCGCCGCATCGGTGGCCACTGTGGCGACCTTTCTCCTGGTCGGGGATACCGCCTCATGGTATCCAGCTATCTTCCTCGGGGTCGGCATCGGGGTCGGGCTGACCATCGGCTTCCTGATCAGTTCAGGGAAGCAGTACGCGCAGGTCGTCGCCGGCGAGTTCATCCGGGCCAACATGAGCCGGCGGTTGCGCATCACGCGGACCCTGAGCCTGCCGGTGGCGATCATCCTCTTTGTCGTCGTCGTGGCGTATTGTATCCGCGAGGGACTGCTCGACCGGATTCCCGCACTCATGCTGGCCCTCGGGATCGGTTTCTGGGCGCACTACGGGCTTACAATCCGCTGGGAGCGCCGGCACCAGAAAATCCTGATCGCAAAGAAAGGGTCGATGTACGCCCTGGATACGGCGATGCAGGGTGAAGAGGGGTCTGTGTGATAGCGAAGTTCTCGGAGACGGTACAGCGATGGATGGGCTGGTGCCCGAACGCGGCCACCGCCGGCCATCGATATACTCTGCCGGTCGATGAATCCGGGGTCGATGCAACGACGGGGGGCACCCGGGAGGTCGCACAGGGGGCGCTGGTGGACCACGGCCTGACCGGCACCCTGGCGACATACTCCATCCTGCTCGTTGCCGGCGCCCTCTTTTTCGGGTGCCTCTTTCTCCTGTATCCCCCGGGAAACCTGCTCCTGCTGGCAGCCGCGCTGATCTTCTCGGCCCTGGAGGTATACAGGCTCTTCGTGCGATCCCGGATCGAGATCACCCATGACACCATCAGCATCAGGCGTCCCCCCTTCCCGCCGATCACAATCCCGAAGGATACCATCGTGGAGGTTGAGGTGCAGGAGAACAACCTTCCTGCCTTCTCCCGGCTCCTCGTGGTTGCGCTGGGAGCGTTTCTCGTTGCGGTGTTGCTCCAGATATCCATCGGGTTTGAAAACCCGACCTCGATGAGGTTTATATCCAGCGTTGCCGCCGTGATCCTCTTTCCGGTGCTCATCTACCGCACGTATCTTCGGTCCCGCTACCCCCGGGCCCTGGCGATAACGACCATGAAGAAGAGGATCGCTGTTATCTATACCGATGCCCCCGAACGGATAGCCCGGGCGCTGGAGGGGCGCTCCGGCTGAATCCCGCCTGCCACCTCTCGCAGGAAAGAACCATCTCCTGAGCCGGCGAACAGGGTACATCAACCCACGGAGACGGCCAGATGTCCAGCCCACTGATCGAGTTTCAGAACGTCACCGTCGCCCGGGACGGGAGAAGACTCCTCGACGCGGTATCGCTCACGATCCGCGAGGGGGAGCATGCCGCCATCCTCGGGCCGAACGGTGCCGGCAAGACG
>JAAYND010000248.1 GCA_012521035.1 Methanomicrobiales archaeon | reverse complement strand
CAGTGCCCCCGCGCAGGAGCGGGGGTTCTCGGGGAAAGAGCCCGGACGGGGCGCAAACCCGGGCTGCCGGCCCAGGAGCGGCGCAGTCAGAAAAGCCCCACCCCCTCACCCCGGCGGCCCCACAACCGCCGCCGGCCCGCGATCCTTCCTCGCCGGCAGGTCATCGCCCGGAAGATCCCACGCCTCCCCCCTCAGCCTGAACTCCGGCTCAAACGAGCCGATCAGATCGAGGTAATGCTCGATCGTGCGGGTGAAGAGGAAACGCTCCCGCACCGTCTCATGCGCCGCGCGCCCGAGCCTCCGCCCGAGATCGGGATCGCGGAGCAACTGGACGATCCTCTCCGCCGCCTCATCGACCGATGAGACCAAAAACCCGTTCACCCCGTCCTGTATCTGGTAGCGGATGCCGCCGGCGTTCCCGCCGATCACCGCCGCCCCTTTCCACATCGCCTCCGATACCGTCATACCAAACCCCTCCCGGATGGATTTCTGTAGCACGACCGCCGCCCGCCTCTGGAGCGCGTTTACGAGAGCCCCATCCTGAACACTGAGTATGATAACCCGCTCGCCCCGGCGGGAGAGGAGCGAGCGGTAGACCTCGGCACCCTCTGGATCGTCGGTCGCCACGTTCCCAACGAGGACCAGGGTGCACTCCTCCTTCTTCCGCGCCAGTTCAAACGCCAGGAGAACTCCTTCAGGATCCTTCCAGCGGTCGAACCGGGAGATCTGCACGACCAGGGGGAGGTCGGTCGGTATGTTGTAGTGCGAAAGGCGCTCATCAATGGCACTCTCAGAGAGATCCCGGTTCACGATAGAGAGGGGATCGATAGCGGGCAGGAAGGTAACCTGCGGCGTCGCAAGATCCTGCCGGTAGTCCTTACAGGAGAGGATGACGGCATCGTACCTCTCGATGAACGGGGCAAGGTAGTTCCAGACCTCCGCGTTCGGTGCGGTGAGGTCGACGTGGCAACGCCACACCCAGGGACTCTTCTTCCGGTAATGGGTGATCAGGGGGAGCGGTTGCGGGTCGTGGACAAAGACCACATCGTGGTCGAGATGATTCCGGATGGCGTTTTCGTGTATAACTCGCTCGTAGATCGCCTTCTTCCGGCCTGTCATGTTGATCTCTGCTCCCTGGAGAGCGTTATGAAACTTCTTTGTCACGCTGAAGAAGTCCGGCGGACCATGCACGACACGCCACCCCGTCTGGATACCGAGACCGTTCATCATAAGCGTCAGGGACGCGAGGAGCTGGGAGACGCCACCGCCGTAGTATGTGGAGTTCACGTGCAGAACCCGCATATCCCGAAGCGGTCGCGCTTTTGCTTCGATGCGGCGTATCGTCTCTTTTCCGGCATACCGTTCGTATGCCCTGATGCTATGAATCTCATTCAATCGTCATCACCGGCAGGCCACCGGGGATGCATTCCCCTGATCGCTCTTATGTGTAGCGGCAGTCCCCGGCGATCCGGCACAACCTATATAAGGAACTCTGGCCTCCATCCCCCGGGATAAGCCCGGTGATTCAGTGGTGTGCAGCGATCTCCGGGCCGGAACCCACGGGGGGAGAAGAATCATGGGAGAATCTGATTATAGCGAGAGTCTGCCTGGAATAGCGGAGTCGTACTGGATAGCCACCTCGCCGGAGACCGGGTTTTCGCACCTCAGCGAGGACGGGCGAGCGGATGTGACGGTGATCGGTGGCGGGATCGCGGGGGTCACCACAGCATTTCTGCTGAAACAGGCAGGGCTGACCGTCATCCTTCTTGAGGCTGGCCGGATCGTCAGGGGCGCTACCGGTTACACAACGGCAAAGATCACCTCGCTCCACCGGCTCATATACCGGGATCTCATCGACCGGTTCGGGAGCACGAAAGCGCGGCAGTACGCGGATGCAAACCAGGCCGGGATCGATATGATAGCATCCCTCGTCCGGGAGTACGCTATACCATGCAGTTTCGAGCGAAAGCCTGCATACACCTACGCGGAATCAGAGGAGGGGCGTGACCTTGCTCTGGCAGAGGCGGAGGCGGCGCAGGGCCTCGGGCTCCCGGCATCGTTCACCGAGGAGGTAGGCCTCCCGGTGGAGACCCACGGAGCGGTCGTTCTTGAGGATCAGGCGCAGTTTCACCCGCGAAACTACCTCCTCCTGCTCGCCGGCCACCTTCCCGGGGACGGGAGTTACATCTTTGAGATGACCCGCGCCCTGAATATTGAGGAGCAGGGCGATGAGGTGCAGGTCAGGACCGACCGGGGAACACTCACCTCCGACCACGTGGTTCTTGCCACGCACTACCCGATATACGACCGCCCGGGCTCATACTTCGCGCGGATGCAGGCCTCCCGCTCCTACGCCCTCGGGCTCCGGATCGATGAACCCTTCCCGGTGGGGATCTTCATCAACGCCGACGGACCGGTCCACTCCTGGCGATCGCAGCCCGCCGCGGACGATAGCGAACTGGTCATAGTCACCGGCGAGGATCACGACACCGGAAAGGTGACCGATACGCGGGCACGCTATAACAGTCTCGATGAGTACGCGCGCTCGGTCTACCCGGCGAGGACCGTCGCGTATCACTGGTCCGCGCAGGATTATATCACGGCCGACCGCGTCCCCTACATCGGGCCGCTCGCGGAAGGACATGAACGCATATTTGTCGCGACCGGTTTTGGAAAGTGGGGGATGGCAGTCGGTACGGCGGCGGGGATGATCCTCTCAGACCTTATACGGGGCCGCACGAACCCCTGGGCTGAGGTCTTCGATCCGGCACGGTTTGAAGAGCGACCCGGATATCCGGATCAGGTTCAGAAGAGGCTCCAGTCGGCCGGGGGGACGATCACGGTCGATGCCTCCTGGTTTGACCGGGAGGTCGCGGCGATACCGCCCGGCGAGGGAAAGATCATCGAGGCCGATGGGCAGAGGGTGGCGGTCTACCGTGATGAGCAGGGTGCCCTTCACGCGCTGGATCCGACCTGTATGCACATGGCCTGCACCGTCGCCTGGAATAACGCGGAGAGATCCTGGGATTGTCCCTGCCATGGTTCCCGCTACGACGCTTACGGGCGGGTGATCGAGAGCCCGACGGTGAAGGATCTCGCAAGAAAGGAGATCGTGAAGAGGGGATAGGGGTGGCACCTTCAAGAAGCGCGCGAGGCTCCGGGGAATAACAATAACAGGCAGGGCTCATCCCCGGGTGGAGTACGTTACCCGGCGAGGGCCACCACGGTCTGGTGCATGAGATGGTGCTGGTGGAGGGCGGAATCTGGTTCGTCTCTCCGGGCCGGCCTTTCCGGGGGATATCGCGACTACTGCCCCCGCCCCAGGGGCGGGGGAGGAGCGCGAAGCGCGGGCGGGGTGGGGGATAGGAGAGCGGTGTATGAAATGTAGGAGAATAGTGTCCGAGGTCGTCTCCCCCCCGGCTGCGCCCCGCCCGGGCTCTT
>JAAYND010000023.1 GCA_012521035.1 Methanomicrobiales archaeon | reverse complement strand
TTTATGCCGTCCCTGACGACAGCTTCCTTGAGGGGAGGACCGCCGTGTATGAGGCGCTCAACCAGCGGCTTGCAACCATCTTTGAAGGGGCGATCAACCCGACCGGGGTCAGGATAAATCTCGAAGATCTTGAGGGAGACCCTGAGGCATTCCTGAGAGAGGTTGGAGAGAAACTCGCGAGGATATACGAGATAGCCTATGATATCTCGTTTGATCCCGACAGACTGGATATAGAACTCCAGGAGATATCGGAATGGGCCTACAAAGAAAGATTTGGAGAGATCGGCTATAAGAGAGCCTTTGTACAGCAGATCATCAAAGCTTTCCACGAGATGCGGCATGAAGCGTCCCATTGAATGGAGCGGAGATGACTGAGACCGTCAACCACGAGGTTTATGGTACAGGCGTTGTTCAGGCGAGGAGGTACCAGGGTCTTGAGCTGCTTGTCCATTTCTCATGCGGGATCAGGAGATGGATCCCCAGGAGCGAACTGCGGGCACCCCGGGATAGAGAGATCCCTCGCGACCAGGAGAGCCCCCCGGTGGTAGAACCAGCATCTTCCCTGGCGGGGGTGCGGGAGAGCGCTCTGGCGGCAGAGCCGGCATCTCTCCCGGTAGTGCATCCCGGCGCATCAGGCGCACCCGCCATCCCGGGCGCGGTGTTTGAGGGGCGCATCCCCTCTCAGGTATACGCCGGCCGCCGGTCGCTGTCTCCGAGGACGGAGGCAAGACATGAGGCAAGGGTCATCATTGAGGCTCTCCGCCAGGGCGGCGTTCCGCGTGAGAAGATCGAACGCTTCACAGCCGGCAGGGACGGCGAGCTTGAGAAGATCCGGGAGTGGCTCGGGTCAGAGGATGGTTGCCTGCGCATCGATGGGGACTACGGTGTGGGGAAGAGCCACCTTCTGGAGTTGATCGCGTCGCATGCGCTGCATGACGGGTGGGCCGTCGCGAGGATCGAGATAGACCCGAATGAAACACCGTTTCACAAGCCGAAGCGGTTGTATCAGAGCGTAGTTCAATCGCTGGAGTACCGTTCTGGCGACCAGATCCTCACATTCACCGATCTGATGACATTCGTGGTCAGAACAGCGCGCGATATGTCGCCGGTGGAGGCGCATCTCTACTTTGGGATGTTCATCGGGCACTGGGGAGCGGAACCAGATAATGAGGATCTCTGGGACTGGATAAAAGGCGGTAGTATCTCGAAGCGAAGTTATCTACTTCGCCTGCCTGACTTTCAGCTCGCCGCAAACATATGCTGCAATCTCCTGAGCGGGCTTGGCTGGATAGCAAAGAATATACTCGGTCTCAGGGGGCTCCTTATACTCATAGATGAGGCCGAGAGCATCGATAAATCATTTTACACAAATTATCAGCACAGGATGGCGCTAAATACGCTGAAAGGCCTCATATTTACGGCTAACAGCGAGAAATCCCTCATAAAAGAAGCGGCGGCAGGAGAACGGGCAATTGAACACGTGAAAGGAAGAGGGTACTTCGGGCGCTACTCGGGCCTCCGCTACCCCGGGTACAGGATGTATCAGCTCCCGTACATATGGAAGAAAGAGACCGGTATGAAGATCGTGTTTGCATTTGTTCCGGAGTTTTTTGAGTCGCTCGCACACGACCGCGCTGCATACCTGGCGATCAGCAGGATGCCCTCGCTCAATATCGAACCGCTCTCGCACACCGAACACGCACACCTCTTCAGGCAGATCGTCGATATCTACCGGGAGGCATACTATTTCGAGCCTCAGAGGATAGCGTTTGAACTCCTCCCGAAGGAGAAGACCAGGGTCTTTGTAAAAGCAGTGGTCGAGGCGCTGGACCTTATGCGGTTCCACCCCGGCCAGGATCTGCAGGATCTCATAATCCATGATCTCGAGGAATGAGACGCTCCGGATGAAGAGAAGCCTCAGGAGGACATGGCACACATTCTTTGTCCGGTTCGGGAGGCTCCTTCCCATACAGGCGGCCGCGATCCCGGTCGTTCTCGCCGGGAGGAATGCGTTCCTGGTATCGCCCACCGCAAGCGGGAAGACCGAAGCGGTCATTGCACCGCTCTGTGAGCGCATATTAACAGAGGATATAAGGGGTCTCTCGGTGCTGTATGTAACCCCGACGCGGGCCCTGGCAAACGATCTCTACGACCGATTGAACGAACAGATCAGGCACCTCCACCTGAAGATCGATATAAAGACGGGGGACAGCCCCACCCTCAACTGGAGAGACCTCCCTGAGATAGTGATCACGACCCCCGAGTCGTTCGACTCGATACTCTGCCGGCACCCCGGGGCCCTCAGCAGGATCGAGGCGGTGGTTCTTGATGAGATACACTTCCTCGACGGGACGTACCGGGGGGACCAACTGCGCCTCCTCCTGAAACGGTTGCGCAACATTAGACATGACTTCTCCGTATACGCCCTCTCCGCCACGGTCAGCAACCCTGAGGAGGTCGCTGCACGGTATGCGCCCGGCTGTGAGATCATACAGGTAGATGGGAAGCGGGTTTTCCGTGAGTCATACGTCCAGACGCTTGAAGAGGTGAAGGAGTATGCGGAGAGGGAGGGGCTTAACAAATTCTTGATCTTCTGCAACAGCAGGAGGAGGACAGAGGCGCTCGCAGTCGAGGCGAAGGGGATCTGGAGGCCTGGTGAGGTCGTCGTGCATCATGGGAGCCTGCATAAGAAAGAGAGGATCGAGGCCGAGGAGACGATGAGGTCTGCCAGGCGGGCGGTCTGTGTATCGACCATGACGCTTGAGATCGGCATCGATATAGGGGATGTCGACGGCGTGGTTCTCGCGGATCCGCCCTATGATACGTCCTCGTTCATACAGAGGATAGGGCGTGCGGGGAGGCGGACCGGCGAGATCCGGATGTTTGCTCTTCATGATGGTAACAGGGAGATATTCGAGGATCTCGTCGCAGCAGCCAGGCATGACCTCCTCGATGAGAAGGTGTATCGCGAGGATCTCTCTGTGGTGGTGCAGCAGATCTTCTCGATCCTCTATGCGAATCCGTCAGGGGTGCCGGTTGCCGACCTCATGGCGATCTTTGAGGGGTTCTGCCCGCATCAGTCGCAGACCAGGCGCATCATAGACCACCTCCGCGAGAACGATCAGATCATCCAGAAGGTGGATCGGCTCTACGCCTCAGAGGCGGTCATGAATCTCGGTGAACGCGGGAAGGTTCACTCCAACATCACTGACTCGATCGGTGTTCTGGTCATCGATAGTACCAGGAACCGCGAGATCGGGGAGATCGTGTTGCCGGCAAAGATCGTCCGGGAGATGAGACCTTTTGTGCTCGCCGGGAGGGTGTGGAAGATCGAGAAGACCATAAAACAGAGACTCTACGTCAGGCAGATCCATGCCTCCGCCGCTCCGGCGGATTTTCACCAGTCAACCTCTCTTGGAGCATACTTTGACTACCTCCCGGAGGATATGCAGAGGAGGTGATCCGCCGGCGGCCGGATCGACTCCATCTGGTATCCGTGCGGTTCTTTCGCGGGGATATGCCTGCCGGGGCGAAATCCACAGGAGGCCCTGGAACAGGGGTTATTACCTTCGTACCTGCCGGGGATCTGCCGATGCGTTCATTTCTGACTGGATCTTCCGGACATAGTCTCTGACGATCGTGTACTTCCCGGTGAATCCCTGCTCCTGAATCTCCCGGTAAATGCAGGTAATGGTCGGCGGGTTGTCGGATATACGGTTCCGGATGTACTCCTTGTAGTCATCGAGTTTGCTCGGTTTCCTGGCTCTTGGCTTCGCCGTGGGCGGCTCATTGGAGAGAGCGTATTTGCGTATTGTCTTTCGATCAAACCCCGTCTCGCGGGCGATCTGACTGATGGTCACCCCCTGATTATAGAGCTCCCGGATGAATAGAAAGTCTTCCATGTCAAGCATTGCTGTATTCTCCGTATACATGGGTTTGCAGGTGAGGAATTTTATTCTGTCGAAATTCGCCGGCAGAAGAGACGGGGGGCAGCGGGGCAGGGCACCGATCCACCCCTGACGTGACGCCGTATCGGGGCTCGCATTGGCATGCCGGTGGATGGGGTCGCCGGCTCACCGGTGATGAGGCGGTGGTCCACGCTCATCAGCGTGCGTGTGGCGCCGGATCTTGTGGATGGGTATGCATCGGTCATCACATGGGAAGTTGGTGCCTCGCCCAACTACAGCGGCCGGGGTGGATCTGAAAACCTCAGGGCAGATCTAATCGATCGAGTTATTCTCAGATGGTAGCCATAAGCCCTTCGGTCTTATCGGTAACACCACATCACAGACACCCTGGTCCTGCCCGGCTCCCTCCCTCCGCTACCTGAAGAGGTGCAGATGAACAACCACTCCCCCACAAAGATAGGCCGGCGGATCTCCCGGGCATCCGCGATATCTCGCCGGCCATCGGGATCCTGGTGAGCGAAGAGATCATGCCCCCCGATGGCGATCCTTATTTCATAAAAAATAGTCGGGTGACCTCCCTACGAGGCAGTGAAGGCCGATCGCCTTTCGGGATCTGAAACCCTCTCTCACCCGATATAATTCAATTCTTCCCGGGCCCTGGCTTCCTCGGCCTCCCGGATCGTCTCGATCGCCTGCTCCATATCCTCCGCCCGCTCCTGCAGGAAGGTATGGTCGACCTCGATCTCAAGCAGGCTGGAAAGAACACTCAGGAGGCTATCGGCGCTCCGGGGATCGACGATGTATCCGCTCGTCTCGCCCATCAGGCAGATACCCTCGATCCCCCGCACCACGCCGAGACCAAGCAGGAGCCCTGACGCCCCCACGATCGCCCCGCCCATCCCGGCGTTCTCAAACGACCCCCCGGCCGCCTCCACCTCCGGCCGGAGGTGCTCCATATTGACCGCCGAGAGAATCCTCGGATCCTCGACCAGGTGGCCGACACCGTAGCCCCCGAGGGCGTATATCCGCTTGACACCGAGATCCTCGGCGATATCCAGGTAACTCTCCGCCAGGATGTAGTGCCCCTCAGGCGACGTGCTCTGGAAATCCCCCACGAGGAAGAGGATCGCCTTCCCATCCTTCTCGCAGCGGTATATCTCGTTGCAGACGAGCCGGGCGACGCCCTCCCCGTCAACAACCACCTGCGGCGGGAAATGGAGCGAGTATATCTCCGCCACCAGTTCCCCGTCGAGCTCATCGATGAGGTGGTCGGCGACCAGTTTCCCCACATGCCCGATGCCCGGTAATCCCTCGATCAGGATCGGGGCATCGATATCATCATCCCGAAAAAAATTCACTACGACGTTGTCCATCTCCGTACCACCCTCCGGTAACATCCGTATCTATCCTCTGGTGAAAAACGTGCCGGGTGGGCCGGCCGCGTCGGCCGGCCGCAGACCGGGCATATCGAAGAGAGCGTATATCGCCGATCGTGCGGACAGCAGCGTATGCGGTTGCTCATGCTCGCTTATCCGACCCTCTGTCTCCGGATAAATCGGCCTGTCCCGCCTGCCCGCTCAACCACGCCGACGGCTGCGTTCGCCGCCTTCTCGATCGCCTTCTCAGCCGTCTTATAATCGGGCGCCGTCACTTTTATCCGGTATTTCGGAGCCCCGACGTAGATCAGGTCGATCTCGACGTTCTCGATCTTCGGTTGCGCGCTCCGGAGCGCGCGGCGGATCACGTTAACCCCGTCTGGCCGGGGCGATATCATCTCGAGGTACCCCGTGATCGTCACCCGGGGAACCTTCACGTTATCGTTTGCGATCGCGATGAGCGACTCCCTGATCGGTTCATCGAGCTTCAACCGATCCGCCGCCTCGCCGCCGGTCGTGACGATCTCCTCAAACACCGGGTAGAGGAGGCCGTATTCATGGTATATAGCCTCCTCGATCGTCCCCCGGTCCACCCCCGTCGCCTCGGCAGCAAACCCGATCCACTTGGAAGCCTTCTGCTCGTTCTTCCACTCGTGGATCTTCTCGCGTCGCTGGTGCTCGTTTACATCCTTCAATGAGAGATCGATGTGGCCACGGCCCGGGTCAACACTCAGGACTTTGCAGACGACCTTCTGCCCTTCGCGTATGTAGTCCCGGATATACTTAATCCAGCCCCGTGCTATCTCAGATATCGGTATGAGCCCTCTCCGCCCGCCGTATTCATCCAGGGTCACGAACGCCGCAAAATCCTTGACGTCCGCGACCGTGCAGACGACGAGTTCTCCCTCTTCGGGCCACTCTCTCTCATGCATCAACAATCACTCAAGTACTGAGAGGATCTCAGCCTTTATATCAGCTTTCCCGCCACGGGGCTCTGCGAGGAGCCGGCCACAGACACTGCATTCAACAACGGTGCTCGCTTTCTCAAAGACGATCTGTTCGTTCTCACAATCGGGGCACTTCACCTTCAGGAACGTGCTCCTGTTCTCCCTGTTCAATCGGACCACTATGCCTCACTCCACCAGTTCAAATTTCCCGGCCCGGAATCCCGGCCGGAGGTGTGACTTCCCGCAGACCGTGCAGCGGTATTTCACGTTGATTCTCTTCGTCGGCTTATCGCCGCCGGGCACCTTGCTGAACTTACCCATGTTGCCCACAGTACTCCTGCGGGCCTTCTGACGATCGATCCAGTTGAAGTGGCGTACCCGTCCCCTCTTCACCCGCACGACCTCATGAACCTGGTGATTCCTGCAGAATGGGCAGTACGTCCTGAATTTTGATGGCATCTTCATAATAATAGCCTCTATCCAAGTACCTATATTACTTGTTAAGCCTGATA